>CALDEN010000388.1 GCA_937942405.1 uncultured Saprospiraceae bacterium | reverse complement strand
TGTATAGCTTCGGTCTTGTATGGGATGATTATTCTAACTGTTGTGGAAGTGGTTTAAGTGTAGATATTCACTCTAAATCTAGTGCCAACGAGTGTTACGAAGTAGCCAATTTAACAATAACCATCATAGAACCATTGACCGCAGTCGATGCGATGATTGAGTGCCCGGGAGATGCAGCGGAAGGATCTATAGATGTAAAAAGTTTTATAACCGGAGGTGCAGACTTAAGTTTTACCCTTGTAGATGATGCAGGGATATTAGCCGATGTAAGCAATACTTCAGGAGTATTTAGTTTAGAAGATCATGCTACGGCAGGACCGTATACTGTGACAGTAACAGATGGTGCAGGATGTTCAGCTCCTATCATGCTGACGATCTCAGATGATTGTGAGAAGGCCCCAATATGCCCAACAGCAAAAGTAAATACAGGAACGACCGCAGATGGTCCATTGTGTCCAGGAGCCATGATCGAGCTATGTTTAGATGCAACGGATCTACCTTTAGGAGGAGAGATCTGTTGGTACGAGGTAGCGAGTGCGGGAGCAACACCCGTAGCAGCTACAGATACAGAATTGGGATGTGTCACTATACCGAGTACTGGAGGAGCACCTACTAATTCAGTACCCGTAATAAATGAAGTTTTATTTAATCCCATAGATGCAGATGGTACTGCTGGGGCAAATGGAGAATTTATAGAATTAGCAGCAGCTCCTGGTACTGCCGTAGGAGGATGGTTAGTATATGATCCTGATTGGTCTATTCTTATTCCAGCAGGTACAGTAATACCTGGGGATGGGTTTCTAGTAATTGGGTATGGAACAAGTGCTGAATTGCCTATAGGGGTGTCAGTTGATCTAGATGTATCGGGAATACCAGCTGCAAATTTAGGTGGATCCCCGATGACTTTGTCGAACTCAAATGAAAAAGTCGGATTATCTATGCCTGATGGTTTAGGTGGATTTACTTTTTCTTCGGGAGTGGACTATGGTGGTACAGATACAGACAATGTTACCCCTTTGGGAACAGCAGCTGGAGGAGGAACATATGATTTTTCAGGATCTACTTTTGCGACAAGTTCATCAAGTGAAGGGAATGGAGAGTCTATCGGATTACAAACCGATGGGGACATTAGTTCTGGTTACGATGAAATGGGAAATCTAACAGATAGTAATGGAGAAAATACAGGAGGGGGTTCAAATGCAACTCCAGTAAACCCACCTTTATGCATATCACTCACCTTAGACAATAGCTATTGTTCAGGAGATATATTTATTAATTCATTGATTTCAGGAGTACCTGCATCATGTCCAGCGGGATCAGATGTTGGCTTGTCTTCGGCTTATTCAATGGCCTGCCCAGAAGCAACAGTAGCGGCCTTGGAATTTGACCTTTGTGCAGCAGATGCCCCTGCATTGATTCCAGTTACGATTACAGGAGGTACGGGCCCTTATACATTGACTTATGCCATAGACGGAGTAGCACAGACTGCATTGACAGGATTTACTAGTGGGGATAATATATCGATCGCTACAGCTACAGATAATAAAATAACCCTCGTCTCTGTCAGCGATGAGATGGGAGGAATGTGTTCAGGTACCGTAAACGATGCCGAGGTCAGTGTGACCATTACACCAGATCAGTCATTGACGATCTCTGGGTCTACACAACCATCGAGTTGTACACCTTGTGACGGGACAGTCACTTTTGATATTACAGGAGGAGCGTCATCATCGACGGCCTTTGATATAGAGTATACTGTAGGTGGTTCTACCTTTGAATTATCGGCAGTCACCTTGCCTTTTACACTTACGGGAGCATGTCCTGGAGTATATGATATCACTAGTGCGATATCCTCCGATGCATCTTGTGAGATGACCGTTGTGAGCAGCAGTCAGACGTTAAATCAGCCTTCAGGATCTCCGATCTCGATTACCACACAGCCAGCGACTGTATGTAATGACGGGACAGAAGATCTCGATCTATCAGCAGTTGCAATGGTTCCAGTGTATGCAGTAGCTACACATACCTTCTATAGTGCAGACCCCAATACTTTGCCTGCATTTGCATTGGCCTCAGCCGAAGTAGGTCCTACACTTAGTGGAGTGACTGCAAGTCGGACTGTATGGGTGCAGTATGTAGATGGAAACGGATGTGTGAGTACTGCTCCGATTATGGTCGTAGCGAGTGCAAGCGTATGTTGTGATGCACCGACCTTATCAGCGATGACTACCGCTACCTGTGCGGGAGAGTCAGAAGGAGACATCGATTTGATGCCAGCAGGAGGATCAGGAACGTTTAGCTACTCATGGACAGGGCCGAGTGCCTTTACTGCGTCTACCCAAGATTTAAATAATGTAGCCGCCGGGAGCTATGATGTTACTTTGACCGTAGATGGTAATGCCGCATGTACGGCTACTGGTACATATGCGATTGCATCGCTTACCGCACCAGTTATCACCGCCACTACGACCAATACGAGTAGCTGTGGTGGGACTAATGGATCGATGACCATCAATGGACTGACGGCATCCGCAAATTATACGATCGCTTATTC
>CALDEN010000387.1 GCA_937942405.1 uncultured Saprospiraceae bacterium | reverse complement strand
GAAAGGGTTGGGTCAAATAAATGTGGATTTCCGAGAGAGACCATTAATCCTTTTACAACCCACATTGTCATGTCGAATCTGCCGAGACATCTTTGTGTTTTAAAAGAAAAATTAGTTTATGATAGCATAGATTTTACCTATCGATAATCCTACCTATGCTTGCTTACAGTACAGCCTCCCCTACTTCCTCCTATTAGTCACAAACTCTACAAGGTCTTTCAGCGACTGGGTAGCCTCATTTTGCGGAAGCGTAGTCAGTATCTCTAAAGCCTCCGTCTTATAATCGTCCATTTTGGTTTTGGCATATTCTAGTCCGCCTTTATCATGTACAAACTGGATGATCTCTTTGACTACCTTTTGATTGGTATTTCTGCGATTTATGTTGAAGATTACTTTCCGTTTTTCTATCCAGCTGCAGTTTTGTAGAGCATAAATGAGAGGTAGAGTCATCTTCTTTTCTTTGATATCGATTCCTTTGGGCTTACCGATATTATCGTCTCCATAGTCAAAGAGGTCGTCTTTTATCTGGAAGGCAATCCCTATTTTCTCGCCGAAATCACTGAGGGCTTTAATCTTAGCGGGATCCTCAGTGGTAGAGGTCGCTCCAGCACAGCAAGCAGCCGATATAAGAGAAGCTGTCTTCTGTCGGATGATCTCGTAATAGATATTCTCTGTAATGTCTAGTTTACGGGCTTTTTCGATCTGCATGAGTTCGCCTTCGCTCATGGCTTGTACGGCAGAGTTGATGATATGTAGCGATTCGTATTCTTTGTTTTCTAGGGCCATGTTGAGTCCTCTCGAGAGGAGGTAGTCTCCGACGAGTACTGCTATTTTGGTCTTCCACAAAGAAAATATAGAAAAGAACCCTCTACGTTTTTCGGCTTCATCCACGACATCATCATGCACTAGGGTAGCGGTATGGATGATTTCTACGAGAGATGCAGCGATGTAGGAGGACTCATTTACTTCACCACAGGCTTTGGCTGCGAGCAGTGCAAACATGGGCCTGATCTGCTTGCCCTTTGTCTGGACGATATAGTGGGTGATCTTATCCAGTAGTGCGACCTTGGTCTTCATGGCACTCTTAAAATGCTTCTGGAAGTGATCGAGCTCCATCTGTATGGGAGCTTGTATGTTTTTAAGTGTAAGACTCATAGTATCTATAGGGCTACTGCTATATCGTTCCTTAAATAAACACCAAGATACTTTTAATGTTGATAATAGAGCTTAATGAATCATGGGTCTGAGCCTTTTATTATCTTAGAGGGTCTATTTCGATATATACGTGATTCGCTTTTTTAAAACAAATCTTTTACTGACGAGCCTGATGCTGTTGCCATACACCATCTTACTACGTATGAGTCCGTTTATATATGGAAGTGTAGAGACTGCAGAGGCGAGTACAGGTATCTATTATCGATCTCTGGTAGGCTGGATCGAGAGTCCAGTATGGCTGGGAGTTTTAGCGATCTTGTTGATTTTTATAGAGGCATGGTTGCTTAATCACTTACTTAATCGCAATCGATTAGAAAAAAACCTCAGCTCTATAGCGGGATTACTATACATTTTGCTGATGTCTGCTCATGGTTCTTTTTTGAGCTTGACTCCCGTTATTGTGGCCAATTTGTTTGTCCTCTTTGGCTTCCAAGCCATATTTAAGATTTATAAAAAACCCCTCTCGGCGATCTATATCTTTAATGCAGGGCTGATGTTCGGTATAGCCAGTCTCGTATTCAGGCCTTATCAGATGTTGTTGTTTTTGGGAGTTTTGGGAGTACTCATTCTGAATTCTTTAAATCTACAGCGATTTTTTCAGTTTCTGATCGGATTTATAGCTGCCTATTATTTGAGCTATGTGGTGTTTTTAAATCTAGGGGAAAGTGCTGCATTTTTAAACGATCTATGGTATTTCCGATTATCTAATCCTTTTCCATTACCTATAGCGGGCAATGTGATTTTGGCTATCACCGGCTTTTTAATTCTGGTCGTGACATTGAGCTATAATGCGTATATGCTTAAGAAGAGTATCCAGGCACAGCAGAAGATAGATCTCTTTTTTTGGTTGATGCTACTGCTTCTAGTGGGAGTATTTATGGCCACAGGATTAGAGCTGTATATGCTTACGCTTTTGGCGATTCCATTAGCGGCATTGCTCCATATGAATGTCCTCAAATTCAAAAATAATTTTGTTCCAGAATTTATTCATTTCCTAGTCCTCATTGGGATATTGGCATATCATTATTCAGTACATTTGCTTCAATAAAATCGGCTTTTATGAAATTTGGTGTAATCGTTTTTCCAGGATCTAATTGTGATGATGACATGATCCATGTATTGTCTACCGTAATGGGTCAAGAGGCAGTTAAGATCTGGCATAAAGAAAGCTCTCTAGAACCATATGGTAAGCTAGATGGAATCTTTATTCCAGGAGGATTCTCGTACGGAGATTACCTGAGATCTGGAGCGATCGCTCGATTTTCTAATATCATGAGTGAGGTAGTCGATTTTGCCCATAAAGGAGGTATCGTCTGGGGCATCTGTAATGGATTCCAGATATTATGTGAGGCCGGTTTATTGCCAGGGGTACTGATGAGGAACGAGCGGCAGAAGTTTATCTGTAAGAATATTTGGCTTAAAGCCAATACAAATAACACTGCCATAACTAGAGACATCGATACGACTAAGGCCTTAAAGATTCCGATCGCACATGCAGACGGGAGATATCATGCCTCTGTCGAGGAAATCGAAGCATTACATCAGAACGATCAGATCCTATTCCAGTACTGTACAGAAGACGGTACGGTAAATCCAGAATCCAACGTAAACGGATCGATCGATAACATCGCTGGTATCTGTAATGAAGGGCGTAATGTGTATGGTATGATGCCACATCCAGAGCGAGCAGCAGAGACCCTTCTCGGAAATACAGACGGTAAGGTGATGTTCGAGTCCTTACTCAAATCACTCAAAGAAACCGTAGCCGCTTAATCCTGTCGAGTTAATTATTTATTAAGACCCGTGAGAATGATATCGGTAGCTGTGCTTTTGGTCTAATTTTGAAAGACAAAAATCTCCATGAAACAATTCTTATTCGTACTGCTCTTATTTTCTGGAATCCAAGCAATCGCCCAAGCCCCAGTAACATGGACTTTCGAGCTTATACAAGATGATGGAGGACAAGCGATAAAAGCCACAGCTACAATCGATAAGGACTGGGTAGTCTACTCTCCATTTACAGAAGAAGGTGGCCCGATCCCTACATCTATCGCACTAGAGGAGGTGGAACTTGTCGGAGCTCTAAGAGAAGAAGGAGAGCTGATAAAGGACTACAGTGAACTCTTCGAAATCAATGTATCTAAGTTCAAAAAAGAAGTAAGCTTTATCCAAGCCTTTAAAGCTGACGGAACTCAAAAAGAATTAAAGGGATATGTCCGATTTATGACGTGCAATGGAGTCAGTTGTTTGCCTCCTAAAAATATTGACTTTAGCTTAGAGCTGTAATACGCTCGATTTTTATAAAAATTCTACTATGCAGATCAGATCACTTCTTAAAATTAAAGGCCTCGCCTTCATTTTAGTACTCTTGACTATCCAGACCGTATCGGCTCAAGTATTGACTCCTGTCAAATGGAGCTTCGATGCATCTGCACTCGGTAATGATGAATACGAGCTGCAATTTAAAGCAGATATCGAGAAGGACTGGACCGTGTACTCTCAGCACTCTAACGATGAAGGCCCTGTGCCGACTTACGTCGAATTTGAGGAATTAAACGGA
>CALDEN010000386.1 GCA_937942405.1 uncultured Saprospiraceae bacterium | reverse complement strand
TATTTCTCTAAACCCATCTAAACAAAACTGTTCAACTCGTTCGTTAAGTAGATTTATTATTTTGTCAGCATGAGGGGAGTCCTTTACCTTACGATCCGTGAAATAACTTAAGTGTTTATTAGGATGATTAATTATCCAAGGCTTATTGTTTTTGTAGGCACCCTTTCCTTTTACAGCATGATACAGCGTGTCTGTGCTCGGATCATATACGATACCTATATGTGGCGTTCCATCTTTTGCGACTAATGCGATCGATACAGAAAATCCAGGATACTTATTGATAAAAGCAAGTGTCCCATCCATCGGATCTATGCACCAAAAATAATCCTCTCTGAAGCGACTACCATCATCTACTGTCTCTTCTGACAATAAGGCAATATTATGTTCGTCACAACTGGCTTTCAAATCGGAAATAATCGCCGTTTCGCAATCTTTATCTACCTGTGTCACTACTTGAGAAGCATAATTAATTCCTCCATTCTTTTTCTCGACTGAGACATCCTTATTCATAGATTGCTGTATGATTTTTCCAGCGATAAGAGCTGCCTGGATTGCTATTTGACTAAGATGTATAAAGTCCACTTCTATAGATTGTTAATGACTTGTGAGGTAATATGTTCGCTGTAGCTGTTGATCTTCCAGTGTCCAGGACTCCATCCCTTGAGGAAGCGATGGAAGTCTGCCCATGCTACTCGATATAAGGATCGCCATTCTTTTTCTAGGGCTTCATTTTTCTCTTTCAAATTATGTTGTAAATGCTCAAAGTAAGAATCTAGGATTTGTGCTTCTAGATGTTCACATTCTTGTTCGGTCAGGCAGCTGCCGATAAAGTAGGCTACATCTTTCATTCCGCATCCGCCACCTACATATTGGAAATCTACCCCTGCCACTTGACCCTCTTTTCCAAAACAGAAGTTTGCTAGCTTAGCATCTCCATGTACAAAAGTTTTATAGGTACAATTGTTTAATTTTTCGTTAATGAGTGGAGCAGCTTCCTTTAATCGTTGATCATCAAGGATGGATAATTCCTGTGGTCTAGTGTCTAAGTGCCAGTAGGTTCCGATATCCCAAAGTCCATCTGGTGTAGCACCGATATAACTTGCATGAAATTGTGCCAACCACTCAAGGCAAGAATTTATTTCTTTCCAATCCAGATCTTGTTTACGTAGTGGATATCCTGCAAGGTTTAGATCTTCCAGTATCATTAACACTTCATCATCATAGGTCTCTATGGCGATGCATTTTGGTAGACGAGCAGTGCTGTTTTTACTGTATGTTCGGTACCATTCAGTTTCTACCTTGTAAGATTTAAGTTTTCGCTGATGACCGATATCAGTATTCCATCCGCGAGGATGATTTTTGTTTACGGGTAACTGTACGTGCTTTACGACTAGGCTGCCGACATTTGCGTTGTCGAGATGGACTCTCATGATTTTTCCGTAGCCACTCCATAGATTCTGTATCAGTTCTTTTTTGAGTACAGCAGAGGCTCCGGTACATTGCAATATGACGGATTGTAAATATTCATTCATTGGATGATAGAGGCTTTAATGTTTGTACATATCGATAGCATGAGCTTCTGGGCTATAATTATATATATGGATACGATCTCTCGGACGAAATGTTAGATAGGCAATCAAATAAAATTCTAGGCACGGGCATTACTTTTCAGTTGTAATATAAATTAGCAAAAAAAAAGCTGGGTTTTTATACCCAGCTTTCTGTATTGAATTAATGTTCGTTTTCAGGGGTAGTACCTCCGATTTTCACATAAACATCGATATTTGTTTCTGGATGTTTCTGTTGTTTACAGGTAAATTTTTCACCAGAGTCTAACACTACATCCATGAAGTTTTGTTCATTTTCAGTTCTTAAAACAGACTGTCCTGATTTTTCTTGCCGTACTAGTTTAGATTTTCCATTTTCAGTTTTTACAATGTAGTACTCAATGATATTTATACTCATAGTTGCAGCTACAGGTGGCGGAGCAGCATCCTCCATTGCAGAAGAATCATCTCTAAATACGACTACATTAGAGTCGACGCTTGTAATATCTAAAACGGGCGTTTCGCCGATGTCAGCAGGTGTATTTTTAGAAGTCTTACAAGCAATGACTGACACACAGAGCAGAAAGAATAAAATGTGACTTTTCATAAGGGAAATTGTTTTAAGTTAATTAATAGAAGTTGTTGACATACAAAATAGGAATTTTACTTAATTTAAAAGTCTAAACAACTTTCCAATTGTCCTCAAATTCCATTATATCCAAGATTAAGGAACATCAACTTTTTGTGTCTCTATCTATTTTTGCGGCCTCTTCATGGGCTGTCATACAGGTTTTGGCAACGATACAGCCTTTTTTGGGTTTCCCTATATATATTGTAAAGTCGGCTATTTTTTCAGTGATAACTTTGGCTCCTATGGTATTGTTTTATCATTGGGTTATTGAGCACAAGCCTACAAGTACTAATAAATGGTTGCAAAAATTGTATGATAAAACGGTGGTGCTCGATGATCGTTTAGATCTTCGATTTTTGATCGGAACGACTGTTTATTTTGCTTGCTTGATCTTTGCTGCAAACGGGTCTGAAACAATGCTTGATGGTGGGGTCGACTTGGATTTGCAAGATAAACTAGCTGTTTTGAATTTTGAAAATCAGACTGGTAAAGAGGAGCTAGATGTCATCGGTCCGATGGTTTCCCACTGGCTTACAGAAGGTTTTATTCAGAATGGAGATGTAAAAATCGTGGCGGCAAATGCGGTGCAGAGGGCATACAAGTCTAATGCTATAGCAGGTGGTCCAGATGTCTCTAAGATGAAATGGAGTAACATACTAGGAACCAAGTACGTGATCGATGGAGTCTATTTCTTGCAAGGAGATTCTATCTTTCTAAAATCTAATCTTGTAAATGTAGAGTCTGGAGATATCATTTATGCATTCGGGAATTTTTCTGGATCGAAGGATAAGCCTGTTACTATTATTGAAGATCTAAGAGAGAAGGTACTGGGCTACTGGTATAATAAAGACAAGATCGATCGATTCCCAGCTCCGAGGTTTGATGCCTACGAAAAATATATTCAAGCCATCTCTTTATGGGATGAAGATGATACTAAAGTATATAATCTGCTTACAGAGAGTTATCGTCTCGATACTAATTTTTTAGAACCCCAATTACTCA
>CALDEN010000385.1 GCA_937942405.1 uncultured Saprospiraceae bacterium | reverse complement strand
TTGAAACTCTTGTACCAATGACCTCCATTTAAGACTCTCTAAAAGCCAATTTAATGGCATCAGCAATAGACAAAGGATGAGATATGGGAGATTCTCCATCTTTAGTTTACTGATAAATTCGGTTTGAATGTCTTCAATATTGGATCGAGAAAATACTTGTCTATAAATCAAGTAGAAAACCAGTATCGCTAAGGTAATTTTTAAAACAACAGCCGTACGTTTTCCTATTTTAAGCATCTCCAATTATTCGATAGCAATGAACATATAGTGTTACTTTTACTATGATGTCCGAAAAATACAAAATATTAGGGGTAGACCCCGGCACCAATATCCTGGGATATGGAATTATCGAAGTAAATAACAAAAAGGTCAAGCACATAACTTCTGGAATTGTAGATCTGAGGAAGTGTCCAGATCATCAGACTAAATTAAAAGAGATCTATCTACAACTTCAGGAAATCATTGAAACGTATTTACCCATTGTATTGGCAATCGAGGCTCCATTCTTTGGTAAAAACGTACAGTCTATGCTCAAACTAGGTAGGGCTCAGGGCGTTTCTATGGCAGCAGCCATCACTATGGGACTCAAGATTGTCGAATACTCTCCTAAAGAAATAAAAAAATCGATCACTGGTAATGGTAACTCTTCTAAGGAGCAAGTCTCAGCGATGTTAGAGGCATTACTCAAAACGAAGATGGATAAGAAAAACTTGGATTCATCAGATGCTCTAGGTGCGGCTTACACATACTTTAATCAGTCCAGTAATAAGCTGCTTAACACAAAATCTTATTCCGGTTGGGACAGTTTCATCAAAGATAATCCCAAAAAAGTCTCTAAATAAATGAAGTAATACGCCCTGCAATATCTTTCATTCGATCAGAATCGAGCTTTAATTTAGGTGCCATCACAGACATCTGAGCCTCATTGCTAAAAGGAATTAAATGTATATGAGCATGAGGTACTTCTGTCCCTATCACCATTATTCCTACTCGTTTACATTTGATGGCTTGTTCTATTGCTTTGGCTACTTTTTTTGCAAAAATATTTAGACCAGCCAAAGTATCCTCGTCTAAATCAAAAATATAATCTATCTCCTTTTTAGGGATCACCAAGGTATGGCCTTCTACTATTGGATTGATATCCAAAAAAGCATAGTAATCTTCGGTTTCTGCAATTTTATAAGAAGGAATTTCCCCATTGACAATTTTTGTGAATATCGTCGACATTACATTCCTATCTCTACGATTTCAAATTCCATATTGCCCCGTGGAGTAGATATAGATGCGATCTCCCCTACTTTCTTACCTAGTAGACCCTTGCCTATCGGAGAGTTAACAGAGATCTTCTTGGCCTTTAGATCAGCCTCAGATTCAGAAACTAAGCTATACGTAACCTCCATTCCTGTTTTGACATTCTTAATTTTGACTTTGCATAACACCATCACCTTAGACGTGTCTATATCGCTAGGTTTAAGTATACGAGCATTAGAAAGAGCTTTATCCATTTCACTAATCTTCAATTCCAGCATCCCTTGTGCATCTTTTGCAGCATCGTACTCAGCATTCTCTGAAAGGTCTCCCTTTTCTCTAGCTTCTCCTATGGCCTTGGCGATCTCCTGTCGTCCACGTGTTTTTAAGTCATCTATCTCTGCTTGTAATTTATCATACCCCTCTTGAGTCATGTAATTTATTCCAGACATAATAAAAGTTTTCTATCGTTTCTAAACGTAATAAAATGCAAAACGTTTCCACCAAAGAGATGAAAACGCTTTACAATATAAAATATATTTTTTACTAATTAAATTCCAATATTAAAAACCTACTCTTACAGTAAAGTTATGGCTTCCTTTAAATGGATTAGTAGTTCTGTATGCATAATCTAACCCCAGTGTAAAATCACTTGAAATATCTAGATTAGCTGTAAATCCTGCAGCCACACCAGTATACAAATTATCCAATGCTCCAGCAGAGTCACCAAAATCCAATTTGTATCCTCCTCTCAGCATATAGTTGTCAAAAATAACCAACTCTGCACCTACACCGATTTGATCTCTTGAAAACGCATTAGATGTGAAATTTGCCAATGCTCTAAGAACATTATCTGTACCCAATGCAAAATCATAGGATAATCCGATATTCAAGGCTGAAGGCATTTCAAATCTAGCCGCTCTTTGGTCCAATGTAACTACTTCTCCATCTAGTCCTGCTTGTAGAGCTAGACCTTCTCCTTTAAACTCCATAGGTGACCCTACATTTCTGAGAGATATCCCTAATTTAAATTCGTCATTATCTCCAGATACATATTGTACTCCTGCATCGATGGCAAAACCTGATGCAGAGACATTAGTGATGGATTCAAAAACTCCTCTTACAAGTATTCCTACTGATATCTTATTTTCATAAGTATGAGCATACGCTAATCCCATATGAAAAAATGAAGGAGAATACGTCGTAATACCTTCTGGCTGATCATTTGTAGTGAGTAAGATGTCCCCGAAGTCTACAGATGCCATCGTTATTCCAAAAGCACCTCCTGTTCCTACTCTCTTTACAAATCCGAAAGCATTAAAACCTAAATCAGACCCTTCATACAATCTGGCATTACCTGCGGCAAATTCAACATTCTCGATTCTACCGATTCCTGCCACATTTATTCTCATTGCATCTACACCCGTAGAAAATGATGTAGACATTGAATGTAATCCTGCACTACGAGCCCATGGATTAAATAATAATTCTGAGGCACCGGCCTCTCCTTGTCTATCCGGATTTCCTGCGATCACAGTAGTCCCGATTGCAAGCATAAAAAATAATAAGTAGATATTTCGTTTCATTCTTTTCTATTTAAGAAATGAAGGAGGCTATTTCAACCTCCTTCATTATTGAAATTTTATAGTCCTGTAGGATCAAATTTTCTATGTACTCCAAACCATTTAATCGTTCTCTCTTCGCCTAAATCTGGAGCAGCTACATGGAATAGATATACTCCACTTGCTACTGGTATCCCAGCAAAGTTTTCTAAGTCCCATTCAATATCTGGTGCTATCTGAGTATTCACTACACCTGGATTATTACCTGATTTAGAACTAGATACCTCATTACGCTTAAACTGACGTATAAATTTGCCATCCAGCGAGTAAATAGTTACTGTACAGTTAGGAGGTAGATTAGTCACTTTTACCGTGTTATCGAACTGATTTCTCTCATAATCTGAGTACGCATAGTATGGATTAGGAACCACATTTACAGATTCCAATGCTCCTACATAATCTTCCTCTGCCAATTCTTTGGCTGCTAATTGAGTAAAGTCTAGTCTGTATTTAGGTAGACCTCCTACTCGTTTACAATCGTTAGCAATACCATAATCAGGTACTCTTTCAGCATTATAATTATTTGCAACTCTAAGCTCTACAGTTAAGTCATTAGGTATTAAACCATCTGCTAATGAATTTAAAGTTTGACCCGGAGTAGTCATCGCTATACTCGTCCATGTTACTAGAGCGAGTGGATTATTTTTCTGGAAACATATAAAATTACATGGTCCTTCTAAATCATCTCTAAGACTTGCACAGCCGTCATATGGGCTTCTAGTTACAAAAATCTGATGTCCTCCACCCAAGTACCAATCTCCTATACTGAAACCCGGTGTAGCGTCCTCAATACTAATTTGTGAATCTGGATTAAATAACATATCGTTTCCGACTGCCACATTTGTATCATATTGATCAGCAAATGTTTCGTTATAGCCTGAGTTCTCACCAAAGAAGATATTCAGACGTTTTCCTGTTTCGACATCTATCGCATAACCTGGGAAATATCCCATTCCTGTACCGTCTCCATCCGCATTTCCATTTACATCAACTGAAGCTCCTGATCTTAGATCGAACTGTCTCATTCCACCTTCAGGAACTAGACCATCTTGACGATGTAGTGAATTACATGTCTCGACAACTACACATCTACTCCATTTAGATTTATCAGATGTCATAATGATGTCTACATTATTAAGATCACCTAGGTCGGTACTACTTCTTAAGAAACCTCCACCGTTATGCTCAATATATCCTGGTGATACATACGGTATAGGCAGTTCTGCTGGTGGATCTAAATAATCACACAATGCCAAAGGATAAAAATATCCATTTCCATTAGTACTGAACTCTTGATTAGGATCCAATGCTTCGTCCGCTTCACCACCTCCAGTCTTAATAAAGTTAAATATCTGTCTCAGTCCGGCTTCTGCATTTAAACTTGCCCCGTCATCACTAATTCCTAAGTACCAGTTAGGCTCACTGCTATCAGCGTATGTAAAATCACCACCTAATGCACCATTCCCATTTGATGGATTTACTCCAGCATCTTCCGTTTGACTGATCGCTACAGAGAATCCATAGTCAGCAATTAATTGCTCATTGAGCACGTCTATACTCGATTCAGAAGCGATTACTTCTCCTGTCTCTTCATTGGTTAATTGCCATGTCGTTCCTGGCTCCAATGTACATGCAGAACCACTTTGTGTGTTCCCTACCAATTCTAGGATAAAACTAGACTCTTGCACTTCTAATGGATTGTAGATAATCACATCTATCGGCGATTTTCCAGATTTATAGCTCACCTCACCGTTGGCAGTGCCATCTAGTATAGCTTCATAGGTACCATCTACTACTTCTAGGGAATTATCACCTACACCTTCTCCCGCTAATCTAGTAACGATCGGTCCATCTCCATAATCAGATGCAATATCTGTATATATGATCGGTCGTGGTATCACAGTGTATACATCGACATTTCCTCTTCCTTCTAGGTACGGTGATCTTTGACC
>CALDEN010000384.1 GCA_937942405.1 uncultured Saprospiraceae bacterium | reverse complement strand
TCGTTTTTATAAATGCAACTTTATCTGGATTGGTTTTGGCCATTTTATGGATGAGGAACATATCGTCGCCTGATGCATACTGCTCATTACCCTCAAAACCATTTAAATCGATAAAAGCATTTTTTCTGAAGCTCATGTTGGCCCCATTGGCCAGAAAGTAAGACTGATTACGAATCCCCGATGCAGTAACGGCCATCATACCGGCTAGATCAAGTACTTGAAAGTTTTCTATTGCACTAGTTCCTTTATTAAAAACAACTGGTGCCGTCGCCATATCGATACTTGTCGACTCATAGGCATATGATATACTCGATATCCAGTTTTTACGAGCGATACAATCTGCATCTGTGGTGAGTATAATTTCTCCTTGGGCATGAGCGATTCCTTTTTTCAAGGCTTCTTTTTTCCCTTGGCTTCCAACCTCTTGATGAAGTGCGATAAACTGAGGATCGTTTATGCTCTGAAGTATCTCCGCCGTTCCATCGTCGGAATGATCATTTACAACAATGAGCTCAAATAAATTTTCAGGGTAATTATTATTCAAAATAGAGTGAATACATTTTTGAATATTATTTGCCTCATTTCTAGCGGCGATCACTACAGATATATGTAGCGATGGTTTGTGATTTTTAGGAATCTGGAGTTCTTTAAGACTGGACCAGCCAGAATGGATTTTGGCTATAGCCAAAACATAAGCAAGTGCCATTACCAAACAAAACAGGAAATAGAGAGATAACATCATTAATCGAAGAGATCCTCGTATTCGTTGCCAGAGCTTTTAGTTTGTTTAATCACTTCTGGTTCTTGGAGAGGTTCGAGTTCTAAGAAATCTTCATTTTCTTCTACTTCCTCATAATCCGTAAAATCATCGTCTTTTTTAGTGGCTCCATCGGGGGCTTGACCTGTAAATTCTCTAAGTTTCTTTTTCATGTAGGCTTTAAAGGCTAGGTAACTACTGACGAACGGAAAACCCACTACGGTAAAAGCCGATTGTAAAATTGCCATTAAAGGATTAGTAGAAAACCGGTTCATTATGCCCTTTAAATAACCCGTGATGACTGTCTTATCCCATATAAATGCCATGATCATCGTCACCACAAAAATGGGGATCGCCATAAAATAGATTACGCTGACGATACTCTTTACCACCATATAGCCCATAAACAATACACCCATCAGTATAAGGATAGGCATTATCCCTCCGAAGAGCGATCGACTTTGCTGTGGACGCTGGCTGTTGGACATTTTTTTTATTCAAAAATAATTGAAATAATCATAAGATCAAGACATGAACAGTCTTAAGGCTAAAGTATTCTATTATTTAAGAATTAGTGCAGATATTTAATGAGTAAATTAGAAAAGACATCCTTGCAAACCATTTGCTTTAAAGCCATGGACCACCTCTAATTTTCTACAATGATCTTCTTTGTTTCTATTCTACCAGGACATGATATTCTAGCAAAATAGACTCCAGACTCTAACAAGTCAAATCTCATACGCTGCCTAGGATACACAAAATGATGTACTCTTATCCCTTGGTAATTGAATATCTCAATTTCTAGAATTTTGGTCGACCAAGTGTTATTGCTTCTGATCTGAATATGTCTGCCGTTAGAAGGATTTGGTGATATGTAATACTCAGCTTCCTCGCAAAGAAATCTGTTCAATACTTCAGTGGAAAAATCACAGTTATAAAGGGCCCTTTCAAAATCGGAATGAGGATATTCTATAATCTGATTTGTCATCCAACCTTTTACGATGTCATCCTCTATTTTAAGATAACTAAAACTGCATTGGTCTAGAACATTAGTCCAGTAGTTATTGGACGGTGGTATCGGGCTTTCATAAGTTCCCTGCCCTTCGGGATTATTAAATGAGAAAGCAAAATAATAGAACCTACCCACTTCCAAACTAGATTCTATATCAATATGACAAGAGGCCAAAGTCTTTTTACCTACGAGCCTTATCGTATGACTTACAGAAACGTCATCTCTAAATTTCTTTTCTATCTCAAGGTATGCTGTATGATACTCATCATCTATAGGCCCTATTCTTAACAACTTAGCTTTTATTACCACATTATAAGAGTCTTGCTCTGACATGTAATCACAAAAGGGTTTGAAATCACATGAGCAAGCATAAGCTTGATAGGGCCCAAAGAAGAGAATAAAAATTGTTAAGCTGAGTAGTTGATCTATACGTAATGACATACCTAAGATTTTATTTTAAATCCAAATTATACTATCTAAAGTAGATTTGGAAATAAAAAGGCTGGCATATAGACTCTTGTCTCTATGGACATATGAGTAAACTACTTTGCTGTACTACAACACTATATTTTAAATAATTTCCTTATTTTGCCCATACAAGTATTACAACAACTAATTATGAGAGCAGCTATCATTTTACTTATATTTTTTACTATTTCTTGCGGAGAAGATGTTACTCTTCCTGATAATATTTATTATCCTACACAGGAAGAATTAGATGAGTACGGTTCTCAACTTTTAGATTTAACAATATGGTCGGGAAATATAGGCCTTGAAGGTTTAGACATCAGTGATCCTTCTTATTTCGATTCAATTGTCGAAATTGAAGGATCACTGATTCTAGGCACTTGGAATCACAAAAACGCTTTCCCTAACTTAGAAAGAGTAAATGGAAATGACATAACTGGAGATGGATTATTCATTGGTACTGATCTAGATACAATCTGTTTTCCTTCTCTACAAATAGTTGAATCCTCTTTTGGAATAGCAAATTGCAGTAATTTAAAAGTGATCTCTCTACCTGCTTTAGACTCTGTTACAGGATTTTTTAGAATTACCGATAATCCTAAACTGGAAAGCATTATTGATTTAAATTCATTGACTTTTGTTAGCTCACTGACTATTCAAAGAAACAATAATTTATCTTCAATAGAAGGAGCTATTAATTTGACTGATATTCCTCAAAAATTAGATATTTATCCGTATGGGATGGAGTTCAATGGAGGCAGTTTTTCTAATCTTTCAACAGTTGGCCTTGGAATTAAGTTGAATGTCACTAATGAAGAAAGCGATTTTTCTTGGTTATCAGCAATCGAGAATACTCCTAGTATTTCTATAAATGGTGAAATGAATCTTCAATCTTTATGTGTTTTAAAAGATTTTGCTAATCAGTATCCTACGGCTATTAATATATTCGCTCATAACCACGGGATGTTTGACGGTAACTGGATTATAGATAATTGCCCATAGATTCTCGATCATGAAAAAATATGAATATCAAGTTAAAGAATTGCATATAGCAAGATGGGCTTTATTTACAAGTTCTATTATAGATATAGAAATGAAAGAACTCATTACAAAATACGCGTCTGATGGATGGATACTACAAGAAGTTACTGCATTTCAAAGATTTGGATATACTCGTAAATATCATTTTATTTTTAAACGAAAGATTGAGTCTAATCAGTAAACCTAAATTTTGTTAGACTACCATAATTTACGAATCTATTTTTTTTGTTAAAAGATCACTCGGCAAGTTGAAGATGGAAAACTTTTACGCTGCCGTCTCCTCAAACTGTATCTCATACATCTGACGATAAATACCATCCTCGATTTTGAGTAATTCCTCATGATTCCCAAATTCTCGGATCTCACCATCTCTGAGGACCATGATTTTATCGGCATGTCGGATGGTCGATAATCGGTGGGCGATGATGATGGAGGTTCGCTTTTCGATCAGTTTTTCTATAGCGTACTGGATGATCGTCTCTGTCTCAGTATCTATCGAAGAGGTCGCTTCATCTAAGATCAATATCTCTGGATCAAAAACAAGTGCTCTTACAAAAGAGATCAGTTGACGCTGTCCCATGGATAAATTAGAGCCACGCTCTGAGACAATAAAGTTATAGGCATCTGGCATCTTTTCTATAAACTCATGGGCACCGATCATCTTGGCACTTTCGATAATTTTGGC
>CALDEN010000383.1 GCA_937942405.1 uncultured Saprospiraceae bacterium | reverse complement strand
ACGAGCAATATTTTAGTCTCAGCCACCTCTGTTGAGAAAGTCAGGTTCCGTTTATTGGCTTCTTCTTCAAAACGATCTAGGTATATCTGAAGATCAGCAGGGACTTCATCATCAGATCCACAAGAAAATAGGCTTACACACAGTGCCAAGAGCAAAAAAATGGAATATCTGTTTATCATAACTATTTAAATGTATGAGTAATAAAGAATAGTATATATAGACTAGTTAAAGTTATAATAAACAACAAAGTTCATGATGATTTGATTTGACATTTGGAGCTTTTTTGGCTTAAGCCAAAAAATAACGAGCTTGAATAGACCTAAGCTTTGTTAAAACGGCAATAAAACCTTATATTTGTACTCGATTTCGGAAAGAGGGAACATTTTAGTTTCCTCTTTTTTGTTTAAGTCAATTTGTAAATATTGAATAGTAAAAATATTAGCCAATACGCAGAAGACTATTTGAAAGAAAATGGTTGGGACGATTGTTTCTTAGTGGAGGTTATTACCAGTCCATCAGGAAAGATAGAAGTCTACTTGGATAGTGATACGGGCATCTCTTTTTTACAGTGTAGAAAAGTAAGTAGACATATCGAAGCTATTATAGATGAGTCTAAGGAATTCGGAGAGGCCTATACATTAGAAGTGTCCTCACCTGGTTTATCTAGACCATTGAAGTTCTTCAGACAGTATAAGAAGAATATTGGAAGAAAAGTAATCGTAAAGACTGCCGAACATAAGTTTAAAGGGATAATGAAAGAAGTGTCAGAGGAGGAAATGTTGATCGAAGAGTCCAAACCGATAAAAAAAGGATCTAAAAAGAAAATAATTGTTGAAAACAGAATAGATATGAAAGATATTCTTGAAACTAAAATAGCAGTAAGCTTTTAAATTAAATAGATATGAATTTAGTTGATTCATTCTCGGAGTTTAAAGCGGGAAAAAATATTGATAGGCCGACAATGGTCAGAGTTCTGGAAGACGTTTTCAGAACACTGATCAGGAAGAAATACGGCGATGATGATAACTTTGATGTAATCGTCAATACACAGAATGGGGATTTAGAGATGTGGAGAGTCCGTGAGATCGTAAGCGATGGAGAGGTAACTGATGAGCGTTCTCAAATTTCAGAATCAGAAGCACAGGCAATCGAGCCTGATTATGAGGTAGGAGAGGAGTGTTACGAGCAATTGACGCTAGAAGAGTTTGGAAGGAGAGCGATTATGGCTGCCCGTCAAACATTGATTTCTAGAATCATGGAACTAGAAAAAGATGAGATCTATAAGAGATACATGGATCGAGTCGGTGATATCGTACTGGGAGAAGTACACCAGATATTGAAAAGAGAAATATTAGTGCTCGATGATGCCACAGGTAACGAACTTATCTTGCCGAGAAATGAAGCGATAAGAGCAGATTTTTTCCGTAAAGGAGATATGGTAAAAGGAGTGATAAAGAGAGTAGAGATGAGAAACAATAATCCTGCTGTCATCATGTCTAGAACAGATGGTTTATTCCTCGAAAAACTCATGGAACAAGAAGTGCCAGAGATCGAAGATGGACTGATTACCATTAAGAAAATAGAAAGAATACCCGGCGAAAGAGCTAAGGTTGCGGTAGAGTCCTATGACGATCGTATCGATCCGGTAGGAGCTTGTGTAGGAATGAAAGGATCCAGAATACATGGTATCGTAAGAGAGTTGAAAAACGAAAACATCGATATCGTAAATTACACGAGTAATACTACACTCTTTATTCAGAGATCTCTGACCCCTGCTAAGGTGTCGAGTATATCTCTAGATGATATAAAAATGAAAGCGTCTGTTTTTCTTCAGCCAGATCAAGTATCATTGGCGATCGGAAAAGGAGGTTCTAATATAAAACTAGCCAGTAGATTAACTGGTTATGAGATCGATGTCTATCGTGAAAACGATGAACTAGAATTAGAAGATATCGATTTAGATGAGTTTAACGATGAGATCGAAGATTGGATCATCGATGAGTTAAAAGGCATCGGTTGTGATACAGCGAGAAGTGTTTTATCATTAAGCAAAACAGAGCTTGTAAGAAGGTCTGATTTAGAGGAAGAGACGATAGACGATGTATTAAAAATACTGAGAGCTGAGTTTGATTCCGAAGGTGGAACCGAGGTTGGTTCTGTAGTTGATTCTAAAGTTGGAGCTAAAAAAAGCTCTGAGGAGGAATAAAAAAGAGAATAATTTTTATGGCAGGTAGACTGGTCAAAATAGCGAAAGAATTAAATGTTGGAACAGCCACCATAGTGGAATTCCTATCTCAAAACGGTTTTGAGGTTGAGAATAAACCAACATCTAAGGTTTCTGACGAAATGCATAATGCATTGCTCAAAGAGTTTAGTAACTCGATGGCTGTAAAGGAAAAGGCAGATCAGATAGTTATAGGTGACCAGAGGAAGGTTGAAAAACCAGAACCAGTAGTGGCCAAAAAACCACCTGCTCCTGTAGCTCCTCCACCTCCGCCGCCAGCCCCAAAAGCTGCTTCTGCTCCAGAACCTCCTAAGGTAGAGGTAAAAGCAGAAGAGACCAAAGAAGCAAAAGATGAGGTCGTAAAAGCCAAATCCGTAAAAGTTACTGGTCCTAAAATCATAGGAAAAATAGATCTCAACAGAGATAAAAAACCAGTAAAGAAAGCGGTAAAACCGAAGCAAGTAGAAAAGCCAAAGCCGAAACCTGTTGTAAAACAAGTAAAAGAGGTAAAAAAGGACGACCCAAAACGTCATGAAGGTCAAGCTAAAAAAGCTCCTCCGGCTCCCCCAGAAATGGTTAAGAGAGTGACACCTAAACTACAAGGTCTAAAAGTCCTAGGTAAGATCGATAAATCTAAGCTGGACAAAATCAATAAAAAACCAGAAAAAGCAGAAAAACCGAAAAGAACGGCTGCTAAACCTGGTGAATCTAGACGTCGAGTTCGGACTAGAAAAAAAGTGTCTGCTCAGAACTATCCTAAAGGAAGACAAGGATCTGGAGCCGGTTCTAGAGGAGGAAGACCTAATCCAAACCAACCAAAAGAAGTATCTAAAAAAGAGATAGAAGATAAGATCAAAGCTACAATGGCTCGTCTATCTGGTGGTGGAAAGAAAAAGAGACAGAAAATAAGAAGAGATAACAGAGAGGATAAGAGGAAAGTCGAGGAGATTAAAAAAGAAGAAAACAGAGAAACAACGTTAAAGGTTACTGAGTTTATCTCTGTATCTGAGCTAGCTAATCTCTTGAATGTGTCGATATCAGAGGTGATCACTACCTGTATGAACCTAGGGGTAATCGTATCCATAAATCAGCGACTAGATGCAGAGATCATAGAGTTAGTGGCTGGAGAGTTTGGAACAGAAGTGGCATTTATTACTGCAGAAGACGAGACAGAAGAAGAAGAAGAAATCATCGATGATCCTGCGGATTTAACTCCGAGAGCACCGATCGTAACGGTGATGGGACACGTAGATCATGGTAAGACTTCTCTATTGGATTTTATCAGAAACGAAACCGTAGCAGACGGCGAGGCAGGAGGTATCACTCAGCACATCGGTGCATATGAAGTGGTAGTAGGTGAAAGCAAAAAGAAAATTACTTTCCTAGATACTCCTGGTCACGAAGCCTTTACCGCGATGAGAGCGAGAGGAGCAAAAGTGACAGATGTAGCAATTATTATAATTGCAGCGGATGATAAGATCATGCCTCAGACAAAAGAGGCAATCAGCCATGCTCAAGCAGCAGGTGTACCGATGATATTTGCAATTAATAAAATCGATAAGGACGGAGCATCTCCAGAAAGAATTAAGCAGGAGTTATCTACTATGAATCTATTGATAGAGGAATGGGGAGGAACGTTCCAGTCACAAGAAATTTCTGCAAAAGCAGGAACCAACATAGATCTTCTATTAGAAAAGATAATATTAGAAGCAGAGGTATTAGAACTCAAAGCAAACGCTAAGCGTAAAGCGATGGGTACGATACTAGAGGCATCTCTCGATAAAGGAAAGGGATATGTGACCAATGTACTCGTTCAGAACGGAACACTTAAAATAGGAGATCCAGTAGTAGCGGGATCACATAGTGGTAAGATTAAAGCCATGTTTAATGAACATGGAAAAAGAATAAAAGAAGCCGGACCTGCTACTCCAGTATCTATACTCGGACTCAGCGGAGCACCTCAAGCAGGAGAGACATTTAAGGAAATGGACTCTGAGCAAGAAGCTAGACAGCTCGCAACTAAGCGTAATCAGATCGGTCGTGAGCAATCCAACAGAGCGAGTAAACGTATCAGTTTAGATGAGATCGGAAGACGTTTAGCATTAGGAACATTTAAAGAACTAAACTTGATCGTAAAAGGTGATGTGGATGGATCTATCGAGGCCCTATCTGATTCATTGATAAAACAATCGATCGATTCCGTTCAGGTAAACGTTATCCATAAAGCAGTAGGACCTATTGCAGAGTCGGATATTCTACTTGCCTCTGCATCTGACGCCATCGTTATCGGATTCCAGGTAAGACCATCTTCGATTGCTAGACAACTGGCAGATAAAGAAGGAGTTCAGATAAAGACATACTCGATTATCTATGAAGCCATAGACGAAATCAGAATGGCGATAGAAGGTATGCTCGAACCGACCCAGGAAGAAAAAATCCAAGGTATGGTCGAGGTTAGAGAAACGTATAAGATCAGTAAGATCGGAACCATTGCTGGAGCTTTTGTCCAAGATGGTTTTATTACTAGAAAATCTCTAATCAGAATTATCAGAAACGGTATCGTTGTATATCCTAATAAAGAAGGCAAGACCGGAGAGATATCATCTCTAAAGAGATTTAAAGAAGATGCCAAAGAAGTCAAAAAAGGACTGGAATGTGGTATCACGATAAAGAACTTTAACGATATCAGAGAAGGAGATATGATCGAGGCATATGAGATCATAGAGGTACAGCAAACTTTGGACTAATCTAAATGGAGGATTTAAAATCCTTATTAGATTCCTTTGTTAATAAGTATAACGACGCCTCGTTTATAGATGACGATCCTATCTCTATACCCCATTCTTATTCACTAAAGCAGGACATAGAAATTACGGCCTTTTGGACAGCTATTTTGGCTTGGGGCCAAAGAAAGACCATTATAAATAAAAGCACCCTGCTTTTTGAAATGATGGATAATCAGCCCTATGATTTTATACGTAACCATGGTGCAAAGGATCTTAAACCTTTTGAAAACTTCAAGCACCGTACTTTTCAGGCAGACGATACGCTATACTTTATAGAATTTTTAAAGAATCATTATATGCAATATGATTCTTTAGAGTCGGCATTTATCGATCCTACTATATCAGGTTCGGAAGCCGGGCTCAATCATTTCAGACAATACTTCTTTTCATTAGACAAACATCTTAAGCGTACAGAAAAACACATCTCCGCTCCATTCAAAAAATCTACCTGCAAGCGATTATGTATGTTCCTAAGATGGATGGTACGCAAAGATGATCGAGGAGTAGATTTCGGCATATGGAAACAGATAAAACCAGCAGATTTATATATCCCTTTAGACGTGCATGTAGATAGGGTAGCTAGAAAATTTGGGCTATTGACTCGAAAACAGAGAGAC
>CALDEN010000382.1 GCA_937942405.1 uncultured Saprospiraceae bacterium | reverse complement strand
ATTTCTAGAAAATGACAATTGGTAGATCTGATTGACATTCTCTATGATTATGGCAGATACCCCACCGATGTCACCCGTCAATGCAGAAATTATCAAGTAGCCACTGAGTGTTCTGGCGAGCTGTATAAAGGAGTGACGCTCGTTAACATGTGCCAGCTCATGACCCATCAGGGCCGCTAGCTCTTCCCAAGACTCCATCTCCTGGATGATCCCCTCATAGATCAGTATCCTGCCTCCTGGTACCGCAAAAGCGTTGACTACATCTTCATCGGCATATTCTATGCTGATCGGATACTCAGACTGGAATCCACATTCATTATAGAAGTCCATCAGCAGTGCAGACTTTGTGGTATCGATGTCTATCGTGGTAGAGATGCTGGAATATAAACGATCTCCCATGGCGATCTCGGCTTCTATAGGCATCATTTGAGCCACTCGCTCTCCTATAAATGGCGATACCCAAGAAATATACGACCATATGGTTACACTCAAAATACATAATCCTATAATGAGCATTTTAGGTATACTCATACTTAGAGCGAGCTGATATAAACTCGCTATTCGATTATTTTTATTGGCGATATCCAGAAATACTTTGGCCTCCGAGCCCATTAACTCTAGCCGCTGTTGCGGAAAATCTCCATAACTGATCAGATACTTTTCAGAGGATGACATACTATCTACAGAAGTATCCCCTCCCTTCCAAAAGACATTGCTCCCATCTGGAAATAATATGCGGATATCATCGCCTATTTTTTGGACCTCTACCTCATGAGCCTTGGACGATTTTCCGTCAAAATATTTTGCCTTCATTGGTTAAAAGTCTAGGCCGATATCCAGTACATCAGATAACTCATCTCCTGTAGCATCTCTATAATCTTTATCAGATTGCTTCAGATTATCATAGTCAAAATCATCTGGAACCTCTATGTTGCTTGCATACATACGCATGGTACGTATATACACAAATGCCATCGGCAATAACAATACTGCAAATGTAACTAGGCTAGATGCGATAGAAACGATCGACCCTACCACTGATCCTCCGAGCATAGCCCCTCCTCCGAATATGTCCATAACTAAAAATGATCCCGTCGCTAATAGCAGCATAGGTACAAACATTATTAAAACATTGACCACCAAGGTTACCCATGCTTCTCCATTTTCTAATGTAGAGACAAAAGCCCTTCTTTTTTCTCCATCCTGTAGCGTCGTATTATTTATTGTAAAATTGAATCTTTCTTTGATGTAGATCGGGATGTATAGATAGAGGGTAATCACAGACAATAAACCTCCCACTAAATTGATTACAAAGAGGTCTATCCCTTTACCATGAAAATCAAATTTTAAATCACCGATCGATGTATGCCCAAAAAGATATTTCTGAAGCTTTACTCTCATCCAAGGTGCGTAAATGCCTAAGGTGATAATGGTGAGTAAGATCTGCGGTATAAATAATTTTATAAATTCTCCGAGCTTACCATCAAAGCTAAAAAAGATCCCTCTCCAAGAAGTACGAGAAACTCGATATCTCCAACCTCCATAAATCGCAAAAGGAATCAGCACAATCATCGAAAGGTAAAATAATCCCATCAAACCCAATATCCATGTCGGAGGGAGTAGGCTCCCTAAAAACAACAATGCAAGAAAGAAAGCATACACGATCACGAAGCCCTTAAACATCTCCAGCCCAGTACCATTAAATACAAATCTAGAATCCTTAAATTCTGTCTCGTTCCACAAATATTTGCGATAAGTGGCTTTGGCCCATGGATAGTATAAGCCCAGACTGATAATGGTTAACAATGCATTGAGAGCTATAATCCCAAAGAATCTAAGAGCCTCCCCATAGAAACTCAAGGTAGCTAATGCTCTTGCAGGTGGCTTTTCGCCAAAATTGGCATTCAAACTTGTATCGGATTGAATCCCTTTTTTTAATGAGTCGTCATTTAAAAAATCATCTACTGATGCCATAGTGATGTCGTTTTGTTTAAAGTAAATATGCAGAAAAAATACCTAATCACCCAAAATAGTTAGAGCTATACGTATTAGATTCTTTAAGCAAAGTCTCGATCGGGCTAAATGATACGGAAAATGGCTTTGATAATCGACAAAAAGAAAACTTGACATATCTTGCAGGCTGTAATATCTAGCAATTAGAAACGGACACCTGGAGATGAGAGATGTATTCTTCCTTTTAGTAGCATTATTAGTTATGCCTATCCTCGGATCTGGCCAAGATTGCTGTGACACAGATGGGAAATTAATCATCTGCTATACAGCTGCTGCGGACTATTGCAGTCCTCCGATCTGCAATAATGCTCTCGACGCTGCATTTATGACCGGGCTTAGAGCCAAAATAGAAAACCCTGCTAACTTCGGCACTACCGGGATCTCTGAATGTGAAGTGGAGACCATACCGCTAATAGACATTAACAGTTCTGCTGATATAGAAAATCTCAATTGTGACATCGTTTTCCTAGGATCATTTTATACCAATCCTGCAGATATTACAGAAACCACATTACCTGTAGAATTACTAAACAGTATTAAGGAATGGTCTGTACTCTGTCTGCAAAATCTATGCATCCTCTCTCAAGGAGAAACCTCTGCATGGGGCTATGAAATCGCAAACCAAAACACCAATCCCAATACTCCGGATGGAATACAAGACCCCAATATATTTAATGGGATCTTTGGATCGATCACATCTTTTAATCAAGGGGGTACCTTTCAAGCAAACTTTGAAACCATCCCTGCAAGTGGAGCGACTATTTTGGCGATGGATGCTTTAGCTCGACCTACAGTAGTCGTCGATAATCTAACCAATGACATCCTCCTAGCCGATGTAGGGATCATCTCTAACGGCAATGCTGGAGAGGTTACGGATACTCCAAATGTGATTAATGACAACGATA
>CALDEN010000381.1 GCA_937942405.1 uncultured Saprospiraceae bacterium | reverse complement strand
GAAACAGGCGGTAAAATGACTGGCACCCTAAAAGTAAAGCATGTTTCTACGATCGGAGATGCAACATATGGCGATTCTTACTCGGTGGTAGTCGGACAAATACATAGTGATGAAGGCCATGAAAACGAACCATTAAAAATCTATTATAAAAAGTTTCCCGGACACACGAAAGGTTCTGTTTTTTGGAATTACGAAATAAACACCCAAGGTGACAATGCTAAAAGATGGGACTATTCCAGTTCCGTATGGGGATATAATATGTCCGATGTGGGTCCTGATGCAAGTACATACCTGCCAGAACCTAAGGACGGTATAGAGCTGGGAGAAATTTTTAGCTACGAGGTAAATGTCTATAAAGGAATCATGTATCTCACATTTACAAGTGAAAACCACGATACCGTTAAATTCACAAAAGATTTAACCAAGTCAGATTTTATTAATTATGCAGACATCCCCGAGCAGATATTGACTTCTAAATCTTACCAGGCAAGAGGACGTGACGGTACAGAACAGCCAAATGCGTATACCGATGAGTTGCAATATTTTAAGCAGGGTGCCTACAACCAAACCAAAGCACAAGTTCCTGACTCAGACCCTAGTAAAAAACCAACAACCGTTAAAAGCAGCATAGAAAAACAATATGCCGATGGATGCTATACAGAGGTTTGGTTTAAGGACGGTACACTAGGAGCGGGTACCCCACCCGATGATCATTAATAACTTATATAATTAACTACAACCTATCCTGTAAAAATAAATCTAGCTAAATCATTCCATAAGCCTTCCGTACCTTTGATCCATGTCTATGTCTGCACAAAGAGGACTTTGGAGTAAAATATTGCGAAAAAAATCAATCTTGATGAGTTTGATCTTTCTCGCTCTATTATTTATACTATCTACTTTGGCTTATATCATTATTCCAGATAACACTCCAGATGCTAATGATCAGCAACTCGAGATCGCTCTGAAAAAGCCGGGTTTTTCCACTCAGTTTTTAGAATTACCACAGACGAGTACTGAGGATACAAGTGCGGGTTTCTTTAGAACCTTGTTTTACGGTAAGGAAAGAAAAGCGGAGCAGATCCCTTTTCTCGATTATAGCATCGACAAGGATCAACTCATCATGACCAATCATTACGGACAGGAAAAATACTTGTCGCTTTCTACATTGGCTTTGAGCCAAAAAACAATACAAGATCATATACGCACCAAAAGCTATCTTCTCGGAACAGATCGATACGGACGAGATATACTCAGTCGACTAATACTCGGTATACGGATCTCACTGATGATCGGTTTTATGTCTGTTGTATTATCTCTCGTGATCGGAATAACGATCGGTGCCACTGGAGCGTACTATGGAGGATGGATCGACAAGATAGCTATGTATATGATTAATATTACCTGGTCTATACCGACCTTATTATTGGTTTTTGCGATTGTAATGGCGTTCGGCAGAGGATTATGGATCATTTTCTTGGCTGTAGGATTGACATTATGGGTAGATGTGGCCAGACTGGTTAGGGGGCAAGTGCTCAAGATTAAGGAAGAGGAATTTATCCTAGCTACTCAGAGTTTATCCTATTCTACCCCCAGAATCATCCGATCACATATATTACCCAACATTATGGGTCCATTACTGGTTATTGCGGCAACCAATTTTGCAATAGCGATATTGATAGAGGCGGGATTGAGCTATTTGGGCTTCGGAATACAGCCGCCATCACCCTCTGTAGGCAATATGCTCAACGAAAATTATGGCTATGCGATCAGCGGCAAACCTTTTTTGGCAATTATTCCTGCAATTACCATCATGTTGATGGTTTTAGCTTTTAACTTAGTAGGCTCAGGACTAAGAGATATCTTAGATGTAAAATCCACTAGCTAATCACCACCAATGAACAGCAGAGACTTAGCCATATTAGAAAAATTAGAAAAAGAACTCAGTCTCAAGGAGCTTCAGATCAAAAGTCTATTGACGATCACACAGGCCATTAATGATAATATACCCGCTCCCGGTCTCTACAGCATGTACCAAAACTTTTTGAGCTGGGATATGGGGATAGACACCATGGCCTTATTTATCAAAGACGCAAACCTAAAATGGGAGTGTGTCAGTCAGATAGACTATAAAAGAACATCGTATAAAAAGATCGTAGATCAACTGTTAAAATTTGATCGATTACATACAGTCAAAGAAGAAGACGGTGAAGTGCTTCAGGATTTTGATATCATCATACCGGTCTATCACAAAAAGGAACCGATCGCTTATAGTATCATAGGAGGAATTAAGACGAGAGAAGACCTGTATAATAAGATCCAGTTTATCACTACGATAACCAATATTATCGCGGTAGCCATAGAAAACAAACGCCTCTTTAACCGTAAACTCGAACAAGAACGCCTCAATAAAGAGATCGAGCTCGCTAGAGATGTGCAGAAAATGTTGATTCCCGAGAGCTTACCTAAATATGAACACTATCAGTTATCGAGTATCTATAAACCCCACTCCAACATAGGCGGTGATTACCTAGACTACATCGAGTTCAATAAAAATAAATTTGCGTTCTGTATCGCAGATATATCAGGAAAAGGAGTGCCTGCAGCATTGCTCATGGCAAATTTCCAAGCCATGATACAGAGTCTCATCTATCAGTACCGAGATCTAGAGACTTTTGTATTTGCACTGAACCAAGCGGTCTATCGGATCACCAAGAGTGATAAGTTTATAACTTTCTTTATCGCTCAGGTAGATATGAAAAAGAAAACCTTGACTTACGTCAATGCAGGACACTATCCGCCACTATTGGTTTCAGGAAAAAATGTACGGAAACTGGACAGTGGTTGTACAGTCATCGGAGCATTTGAAAAACTACCAGAAATAAAAGAGGAGACCATAAGTTTAGAGGCGGACTCTCTAATATTGAGTTTTACAGACGGTCTGGCAGACCTCCGAAACCAAGATGGCGAGTTTTTTGAAGATGAAAAGATAGAATCCTTTGCCCTGGAACATGCGTCTAAAGATGTAGAATCCTTTAATGAAGAACTCTTAAAGGAAATCGATGGTTTTAAGGGTAATACAATGTATGTAGACGATATTGCGATATTGACATGTAAGATTAAGTAAATGGCAAGAAGAACGGTATATAAAGAACGGAAACGATTAAATGCTGCATTTTTAGCATTTTTTGGTGGTTTTATGGGACTTCATAAGTTTTATCTCCGAGATGTCGGAGCAGGTGTTTTTTACATCATGCTCGCAATGGTTACGATCAATGTGGTCAAGTTCCCGATCAGTATAATCATGGGAATATTTGATGCCATGAAGTTACTCATGATGCCTGATAGTGAGTTTGACAGAAAGTATAATCGCAATCTACTTAAGAAGGAACGAGATCACCGTGCCAGGCCTAGAGCCAAAGTGGTAGAAAGAAAAACAAAAAGAGTACGTAACAATCCGTTTAAAAAATCAGCAGTTAAAAAATATAAAGAATTCTATATCGAGGAATCGATCGAAGACTTTAAAAAAGCATTAGAGATCGATGAGGGGGACCCAGATATACATTTTAATCTAGGTAGTGCTTATGCACTTACTGAAGATAAAGACCGAGCTTTTTTTCATATCGCTCGCTCGGTAAAACTCGGATTTAAAGATTTTGAAAAAATACTGACTAATGATGATCTGGCTTATATACGGATCCAGCCAGAGTTCGATGCTTTTAAAGAAAACAACTATACCGTAACTGCACAGTCTAGTGGAAAAGCAATTCCAGAATCTGTACAAAAACAAGAAAACTTACTAGACCAAGATGTATTATTATCTCAGTTAAATAAGTTAAAAGAACTAAGGGCCAAGGGAATATTAAACGAGCAAGACTTCGAGCAAGAATCTAAAAAACTATTGAGACGTCGTTGAGACAATTTATAACGAACCTATAGGCATTATTGAACGTCCACATATAAAGAACAAAAAATTTGATCGCTTACGAACTTATATCTAAATCTATCGCTCCACTACACTGTAATGATACCGGAGAGCAAGCCCTTACGATGATGAGTATATATCACGTAAAGCATCTCCCTATCGTAGATAATGATAAGTTCATAGGTATGATCTCAGAAGACGAGATTATGTCTAACGATCTAGACAGTGAGATCGGCTCATATACCTTACAGGCTCATAAACCCTATGTGCACGATAAGGATCACCTCTTTGAAGTACTTTCAAAATTGGCCGAGCAAAAACTAACGGTCATACCTGTTGCCGACGAAGAAATGTACTATTTAGGTCTAATAAACCAAGAGGACCTCATCAACTATTATGCAAACAGCTTCTCCTTTAAAGAACCAGGAAACATAGTGGTCTTAGAGATAAAACGGATAAATTATTCGCTAGCAGAGATCTCAAAAATAGTAGAAGGGGAGAGTGGATCTATCCTCAGCACTTTCCTTACTAATCCAGAAGACGATCAATACATATATGTAACCGTTAAAATAGTTGCAGAAAACATCATGGGGATCATTGCTTCCTTTGAGCGATACGGATATATCATTAAAGGCTCATTTAT
>CALDEN010000380.1 GCA_937942405.1 uncultured Saprospiraceae bacterium | reverse complement strand
TACTCCCCAGTTCCCTTGGACATGTTGCCAGTCGGTAGGTGATGTACTAGCTGAAGTAATCACTCCGGTATGGGCATATACGTCTCCGGCATAACCGGTTAATGCTCCATTTCCCTGAGATGCATCGAAATAAAGAACGATATCATCTGCCTGTGAGGCAAAAGCGGGCTCAGTCCAGACGACTTGGCCAAAACAAAGGGAATAAAAAAACGTAAATGCGACTAAAAAATATCCTCTTTGTTTTGGCTTCATCTATTTAGTTTGATTATCGATTGACTACGTTTACTTTTTTCAAGAAAACCTCATCGTCGATGGTTGTTTTTAATAAATACATACCGCTAGCAATATTCTGCAGTGGTAAAATATGACTGTATTTTCCTGTAGATCTATTTTGAGAAAACTCGGCAAAATTCATTACCGACTGACCTAAGGTCGATTGCAATTCAAAGCTAACTCGAGCTGCTGATTCTAAATTATAATTAACAGTTAAGTACGAACTAGCAGGATTAGGAAATACAGATAAATCTAATGCTCTCTCCACTTCTGATATCGAACTGATCGCATCGAAAACCGCTGTCAGTGTATCAGACTGCGTTAAAGTTATATTGGCTCTAAATTCATCTTCGTTCGGGAAAATGACATTTCCACTTGCTGATTCCCAGTGACTAAAGACATAGTTATCCAAATACTCATCAAATACTCTGGCTTTGATATTATTTACCATACCACCAAAATACTCACCTGTCCATGGAAACTCTCGTATATCTAGCGTATTAATATCGATCTCTCCTGCAAAATCAGGTTCCGTCATTAATGTAAGCTCATATGGGCCAGTCACTTCGTAGCACTCTACCAGACCATCATCCAGCAGCTCACATCTTGCCTCGATAAACGTTCTCAATCTTTCTACATTGGTTTCCCATTCTGTTCTCGTTCCACCCCATCTAGCGATCTGCCTGTCCATTTCTGGGTCTATTACCGCAAGCATCCGATCTAAAGTTTCGATCATGTTTTCACATGAGTATACAGTATTCATGAGATCGGCATAACGACCGTAGTATAGCTGCTTAAAGGTTTCACTTTCGTTTAAGAGCTTAAGGAATACTTTTTCATGTGCTCCTACATTACCTTGATTTCCAAATCCACCTCCACCGTTTTCTTCAATAAATTCATAAACGTTTTGGCATTGTCCATTCCAGTTTTGGCAACATTCCATACCATCAAACCATGGAGTACTTGTATTAAACAATTCTACTAAAAACGGATCATCTGCAGGGTATGGACATGAGCCATCCATTATCGAAGGACAAAATGTATAGTCTGTAGTATCTGGTTCGTCTGGCTCACCTAGTGTACTTAAGTCCCCAAAGAAGTCATCCATGAAATCAGATATATCTTCGATGTCACATGGATCTGCGTCTGGAGCTATATTAGGCACACCGGAGTAATTTATATAGTAATCAAAAGTGGCATCTAGATCCCATAAAATATACCCCCACTTGGTATGCTTTTCCTCCGGGTTCATTCCTCTCCACCATCCCGTGTTATAATTCATCCAATCACTCGCTACTACATTTAAATTTGCAACAAAGTAATCGATCATACTTAGAAGACTGATTTCTTCTTCTACCCTATTATAATTGGCCTCGTCACTCATGTCATTTTCGAGACAGAAGTTACGGATCTCCTCCCAATCGTAAAAAGCTTGGTCTCCACCATACTCTGCTTCTGAGTCTCCCCAAGTGCTTAAATATTGAAGGTCGAATTTCCCTTGGTTATAATAATAGTCTGTATAATCATGATCTACTGGACGATCTCTCATACCATATAACCCCCAGTACTGTCCATTAAGAAACAACACTACTCGTTCTACTCCTCTTGTATCTAGCTCCATTCCTCCTTCTCTAGATAGGGTCTGAACATATTCATCTCTAATATGTGTACTCCCTTGATGATCAAAATCGTTATGAGCTCCATTTATAGCCGCAGGATAGTTATCATCTCCAGAGTTTCTGAACATAAATTTCTGATATTCATCTCTATCGGAAAAACTAAATAACGGGGCATTTACCGCTTTGGAATATCCCATCTCATCTCTCGATACCCAGTCCAAAGATCTATGATCCAAAACCCACGAGTCTTGACCATGTCTATTTAAAGAACCGAAAGAAGTGGCTTCTAACTGGCCATTTGTGTTAAAATATTCTATCGAGCCGATCGGAATTAGGGGTCCATTTCCGTTGGCTAGTTCTATTACCTGATCAGCGGCTACAGAAAATACGGCAACACTGAAGTCATCTTCATTGATAAAAAATGTGTGAAAATCCATTTTTCCTGGAAGGATCGAAGCATTGTCACTGAATGCTCTAGCTTTTATCACCGTCGTGCTTGTGACCATAATGGGACCGTTATAGATCGGAGAACTATCGGTTACATTAGTTCCATCAGTGGTATATCTTAATGTGGAATTTGCTTCATTATTTGCGATGCTTACCTCTACCATATCTTGATAAAAACCTGCATCTTGCTCGATTCTCGGAGCGGCAGAGTATCTCATGGATTGAGGACTATTATCATTACTTTGACCTAGAGTCGGACTCGTACAAACTACCCAGTCACCTGAGCCATCTGTCGCTCTACAATTGGAGTTTTCTACCAGTGTAATTCTAAGCGTCTGTTGATCCAGAATAGTTCCAGCTGCATCTGCTAGAGCGATAATATCTAGACCCGTAGTCTGAGCTAATTTAAAATTAGTATGCAAGTATTGTGGTCCAGCCATATCCCTTCCCGAACACATAAAAACCACGTAGCCATTGGCCTCAATCATGGTGCCTGCAGGGATGACATATTTTGTAGGATTATCTGCTTTATCAGAGAGATGCCAGCCTCCAATATCGATTGCAGACCCTGTCGTATTATATAATTCTACCCAATCTTCCGTCTTATTAAAGCCATCATAAAAGCTTTCCAGATTAGAAGTTGAGAATTCATTGATTACTACATCTTGGGCATATACACTCAACATGAAGCTTAGCAAACAAAAAGTTGTTAGTAATTTTTTAACCATGGCTTAATTCTATTTATCAATTATTCTGCTAAAGATAAATAAGATAA
>CALDEN010000379.1 GCA_937942405.1 uncultured Saprospiraceae bacterium | reverse complement strand
TGTCGAGTATTTTTATCGTCCCAGGAGCGATGTCATGCTTTATCGACTGTATGCCGAAGTCTATGCTGTACTCCGGTGAGATAAATGCCGTAAAGTCCGCTTTGAGACTGACCTCCTCGAGCGTCGATGACCAGTCAAAGGAACTGAGCTCTTCATTGACTTTAAGCCCATAATTATAATTGCTGTAATAGGCAGTGATATTAGAAAATAGCTTTGGCGAAAATATATGATTCCATCTCACGGTAGCAGTCTTGTTGCCCCAGAAAAAGTTGATGCCATCTTCATCTTGTTTCCAGATATCTTTACCGAAGTATCCAGATACAAAGAGTCGATTGTTTTCGTTGAATCGATAATTTCCTTTGGCATTGAGATCGTAAAAGTAAAACTGATCTTTGCTGTCCTCCCCTTTGAGAGTGAGGTATGCCTTAGACATCAGGTCGATATATGATCTCCTTCCTGATAGGATAAAACTTCCGTTCTCACTCAGTGGAGCTTCTAAGGATAGTCTCGACATGATGAGTCCGATTCCGGCTGATCCGCCAAATTTTTTGGAATTCCCTTCTTTCATACGGATGTCCAGTACTGAGCTGAGTCGTCCACCGTATCGAGCAGGCATGGCTCCTTTGTAGAGCTGCATGTCCTTAATCGCATCTGGGTTAAAGGACGAGAAGAAGCCCAGTAGGTGAGAGGCATTGTAGATCGGGGCTTCATCTAGGAGTACTAGATTCTGATCTGCATTACCGCCACGTACATAGAATCCAGAGCTGCCTTCTCCGATGGTTTTTACGCCAGGAAGGAGTTGTATGGCCTTGATGATGTCTACCTCACCGAACAGAGCCGGTATTTTCTGTACAGCAGCGACATCGATCGTTACCTTACTCATCTCGGTAGACTGGACATTGATGTCTTCTTCTTCAGCGACGATGGTGATTTCGGATATCATGTTGCCAGCTATGCTGAGGTCGACGTCCTGTCTGATGTCTTGATCCAGATCTACTGTGACAACCATGTCCTCAAAGCCCAAGTAACCATATACGATCTGATACGATCCCTGAGGTAGGGTCAAAGAATAAAAGCCATATACATTTGTGGTGTTTCCAGTGGATAACTCTTTTACGTATACGGTAGCTTCGATCAGTTCTTCGCCAGAGCTTCGATCTTTAACGTGGCCGCTGAGGGTGTGCTTCTGTAGCTCCTGAGCAGATAGACTTGTTCCGCAGATGAGCAGTAGAGCGACTATTGTAAGCTGAGTTTTGAGTATAGGTATTTTGTATAAAAAGATTTTTAGTGCGTTCATTTTTTTAAATTTTTTCATTGAGATGCCTGTCCATTTATAGACATCGAGTGTTAATCGTTATATTTTAGAATAGGAGGTTTAGAGGCGGTAAAGGAAGCGGGCTTCTATTCCTGTCGTGATGAGATCAGGGAATACCACTCTTCCGCTTACGCCGAATTTTAAGTTATCCGTTATTTTGTAGTTTAATCCAGATTGCACGATCAGGCCGTAGGTGTATCTCCGTTCGGGACCTGTCTCTCCTTCGGAATAGGGCTTAGTGATTAGTCGGTCATCTCGGTAGAGTTGGATATCTGCAGAACGTTGTCTCCATGATTGTATATCGAAAGAGGCCCCCGCTCCTACAAAAAAGGAGATCCGTTTCCAGCTCCATTCTCTATTGATAAGAATAGGCAACTGTATGGTTTTTAGATTTAGACTTATATCTAGACCGAATTTAAGCGTGTCGCCTGCATTGACCGTTTCGCCATCTAGGAGCTCGATCATGAAGTCGTCAGATTGTCTATTTTCTGTGAGTCCATCATTTAAACGGTCAGAGAGATTACTGCTTACAAAATCATCAATGTTAGACTCACTCAGTATATCGTAGATCGTTCCATCTAGATCAAAATTCATCGAGTGATAATAAAGTCCAGTAGATAGGTTCCATTTTTTGCTTAGGTATCGATTGTAATGGAGATTGAGATTTACATTGTTATAGGACTTGAGGATTATTTTTTCGTCTTGCCATTCTTCATTGGCGTCATTTTCTACTTCTCCTACTATGGTGAGTAGGTGTAGCATGGATCCCGTTCCTACTTCATGTATCAGATGTCGACTAGTTGGTTTTTCATTATCTGCGATATTTATGCTTAGGTCTTGTTGTGCCAGAGCTCTGTCTTGTATGTCCAATGGTTTGGTTGTTAAGGTCTTTAGAGTAGCTAGCGTTTGTATCTGCTTTATCTGCTTGTCGACATTTGTGAGTCTAGTGTTTTTCTTTTGGCTTGAGCTAAAATAATTCAATGCTCCTACGACAGATGTCGTTTGTCTGTTTTCTAAAAATGGAGGATGAGTAGTCGTATAGTTGCTTGTGTTGTTGAGGTCTTTGTTGATAGTTCTATTAGATGCTTTATATACTGCTTGATTATCCGTTAGGGATGAGTTGATGGACTCTAGGTCAATGATGTGAGCGGTTTTTTCTTTAGAAGAGCTAGTGGACTTAATGCCATTAGGAGTAGTGCTGGAGTGGGTTTTATTGCTGTTTGTCGTATGATTGCTGAATGACTGATTAGGTGGACTACTGAGGTCTTTAGATGATTCAGTGCTAACTTCTACAATGTTCTTTTCTGTATTCGTCGTGTTTTTTAGTGTGTTAGAGCTTGTCGCATAGGAAGGTTCTGTCGCAATGGAATCAGTACGTGTAGACTTGCCTAAGTAGTATCCTGCCATGATGAGTAGGAATATTCCGATAGGGAACAGTAAAAATAGAAATCTTCTTTTTTTCTTAGGCTTAGGGAAATGCGGCTGAGCCTTATTCCATAGATCGTCAGATGGAATATTCCATCCGTCATCAGCAGGCTGATGATCTAAAAGTTGTTTTTTGTAGTAATCGTCCATCTTACTCATGACTCGATGAAGTTAATTGTGATTCTAATGTTTTTTGTAATTCTCTACGTGCCTTGAAGAGTTGAGATTTAGAAGTTCCGACACTGATCTCTAGTTGATCGGCGATTTCCTTGTGTGTAAATCCTTCTATTGCATACATATTAAAAACTAAGCGGTATCCCAGTGGAAGTTTCTGTACGAGTAGGGTGAGTTCTTTGGCTGATAGCTGATCGTAAATATCCACGACTTCTGTCTCTACAGTATAGGAGTTTTCTAGTCCAGACATAGAATTAGCCCAGCTATTTTTCTTTAAATATGTCATTGCAGAATTGATAATCACTCTAGTCGACCAGGTCGTAAAAGCCCCTTTATTATGGTCATAGGATTCTAAACGATTAAAAATATTGATCAGAGCTTCTTGGAAAATGTCCTCTGCTTCCATTTTGTTTTTACCATATCTCAAGCTCGTCATATACCATCTCGTCCGATACTCCTCATAGAGGGCTCGCTGTGCACTAGCATCACCGAGCATGGATTTTTTGATGATATGTAAAAGTTCGTTCAATGTAGTTTTTATGCTTTACACTTTTATATACCTGCATATGGCAATAAAGGTTGCCTGAGGTAAAAATAAATTTTTGGATTTTACTGTAAAGCTAGGTGTATAGTAGAGAACCTTTGATTATTTCTACAAATTATGGAGCTTATCTTGAAGTGTAATAATGGTAATAGCTGGTGGTTGTTTTACGCACTACATAATGCTCGTAATAGTGCAATAGCTTGAAAAGCTCGGGGAAATTAGAGCTTTTCTAAAGCTCATGTAAGGAAGGGGGGATTCTACGATATAATTAATTAAAAACACCTATTATTCCTGTGGTATTTCAAAGGAATAATAGGTGGATTGACTTTTATTTTGAACAAGTATTCGTATAATCAAGCAAGGTTTCTCCGAATTTTTCCCAATTTAGTTTTTTCACTTTACGTAAATAATCTGGGCATGTAGAGAAGATGTCTTCTGCCTGTTTCTTGTATTCTTTTTTCTTTAGTTTAAATGCGGTGTCGTCTCCGATTTTGATGTAAAAAGATTTATCACCTCCGCCGGCTATATTCATTCCTCCGATTCCTATACCGGCACTTTCGCCAGCAGTTGGGTCATAAAAGACTTTTACCTCTCCAGAAAAACTAGGGTTTATTAATTGGAGTAGAAGTACTTTCTTTTTCTTCTTTTTGTAGTACACCTCTGTCGATTCGAAGTATGCGTACCCATCTTCTAAGTATTCTTGATTGAGATCAGTTTTTTCCCATTGTGTAGCATCGCTAAGCATGTCACTCATCTTGCCTAATTTGTCCAATCCACTTTGAGGTAGGTACATACTTTTTATTTCATTGGCTTCAAACTCTCTTTTTTTATCATTTTCATCGATGATTATGACTTTTTCAAAGAGCCATTTTTTTCGTTTAAGCTTTTTAATTTTCCCAGTTACTTCGGTACCATCCATCAGTGTGAGATAGGACATTTTCTTTTTAGAAAATCCATCGACTGCTTTGACAAAAAATTTGTTGTTTTGGCCCATCAGGCTTAGACTGATAAATAAGGCGATTGTGGTGATGACTATTCTCATGTTTTTTTTAATAGTTGTAAAATGAATATATCGCAATGTAACAAAATATAAAGAGCTTGTTTCAATTTTTTTATTGAGTGAGTTACATAGATGTAAAATAACTTATCATTAGTGGATAAAGAAGGCTAGCAATACCTGATCTGTTGCTTTTGCTGCTAAGCGATAGCGTTTAAATAAACGGAAGCTGTTTGTATTATTTATTAAGAATGATCTGTTCGAAAATGCGGTCATTGGATCTGGGGTCTTGAATAATGAGCACATAGATACCGTTGTGGTACGAGCTGATATCTAGATGATGGCTCAATGTGCCTGATTGCAGTGCTCTACCAGAAATGTTGTAAAGCTCAAAAGTGAAGTTGCCTTCAAATTCAAAATTCAATATCCCATTCGTGGGATTAGGAAATAGCTTAAGGCTGGTGTTTGCGATTGCATGAGTAGCGACAAGATCGGATCCGTCACAATCTTCATCTATCCCATTATCAGGTATGTCTTCAGCATCTGGATTTATGGTAGGGTCGGTATCATCACAATCATCTATGATCGACCATAAATCTCCATCTTCATCTGTAGCAGATGGATCGTACGAACATACACCGAATTGGCCATATTGATTGCTGCCAAATTCGACTACTTCAAAGTAGATGAGCTCTCCGGGAATACGATTAGATAGTTCGACGTAAGAAGTTGTGCCAGTGGGGCCATCATCGTTACAGTCGATTACTATTAGCTCTCCACACGTACCAGCATATACTTGCATGATGTGGTCTGTATTCGAACTGCCGGATATACTTACGGTTTCAATCACCAGATTACCGCTGGAGGGTATTGTTGTAGAAAACCAGTTGTCGATACCTACGCCTTCGATGCCACATATAAGATCCGTTCCATTGTTGGAATTGGTCTGACCCAAGTTTGTGAAAAATTGAGGTGTGCAAGTAGGTAGAGGAGAGAGGTATGCGGCATCCGCACAACGATCTCCTGTAGATGACTCTACGGCTATTGCACATATCCCGAAAATGCCCGTAGCTCCACTAATCTCAGAAAGCTGAATATAGAGTATCTCTCCTGGCGTCCTGTCGGAAATAAATAGTTGACTCTGAAAACCAGGTCCTCCATCGTCATCACAATCTACAGTGAGCAGATTATCACAGTCTCCAGAAAATATCTGCATGATCATGTCTGTCAGCCCTCCGGGAATTGTTTTTGTCTCTATGAGTAAAGCACCACTTTCTGGAACTTCTACAGATAACCAAGAGTCAGTGTAGCTATCTGAGATGCAACTGTTAAATCCATGTTCTGATGCAGTTGCATTTGTATGATCTATTGCGATCACCATACACGTATCTGCAAGGGGCAACGCAAGGGCACTGGAGCAAAAATTTCCAGGTGCTTGAGTTTCGATTGCGTATGAGCAGAGTCCAAAATCGCCCACAGCGTCGGAGCTGTATTCAAATACTCTGAGATATATCGTCGTACTGGGAGTTAAATTAATGAAAGACAATAATGAATGTCCCAGTTCTCCTCCATCATCATCACAGGCCAATGGTATCAAGTTTCCACATGAGCCGGTATATGCTTGGATAACCATGTCGCTGAGTCCATTTATGACTTGTGTTGTTTCTACTATGAGAGATCCATTGTCCGGAACAGTTACCGTAAACCATCCATCCATTAAAGTACCTAGGGAACCACAAGTCGGGTAGGGGGATTCGTCGGATGCAGTGTAATCTGTATTGTTGAATACCTGTACTTGACATGAGCTGCTGACATCTAACTCTGCAGCGGTTGCACAAGTGTCCTGAGCAGCGAGGGATAGGCTAATTGTGAAGATGTGAAGTAAAGAAAATACAGTGAGCAGTAGACTTTTATGCATTGTTCTGATTTAGCTATAAAATGAAAGCCTAAGATAGGATTCTTTACAGTTTAAACTCAAAATGATCCTTAATTTAAGATTGCTGCTACTTGTACTTCCAGCAGCTCATCATATGATCATTGACCATTCCGGTAGCTTGCATAAAGGCATAGGTGATCGTACTGCCGACAAACTTAAATCCGTCTTTTTTGAGCTGCTTGCTCATGGTATCGGATAGGGGAGTATTGGCAGGAACTTCAGACATGGTTTTAAATGTATTTATGATCGGTTTATGATCTACAAACTGCCATATGTAGTCAGAAAATGTCTGGCCGCTATCGAGAATTTTCAAGTAGGCATCGGCATTAGTCCGTACAGCGGCGATCTTTAATCGGTTACGGATGATGGCTGGATTTTCTTTGAGTTGGGCTAGTTTTTTATCGGAGTATTTTACGATTTTTTCTGCATCGAAATTGTCAAAAGCATCGCGATAACCTTGTCTTTTTTTCAATATGGTTATCCAACTCAGGCCAGCTTGAGCACCTTCGAGATTGATCATTTCAAAAAGAGTACGGTCATCATATTGGGCTTGACCCCACTCGTTGTCATGATAGTCGATATATATCTGATCACTTAAGCACCATTCGCATCTATGCGTATCCATATGAGTTGTTTTGAGTTGTAGAAATAGGGAAAGAAGTGGATGGCTCCTTAAGCTTATGCAAATTTTACTAAGCTTCACCACAGTAAAACATACAAAGAGATTTTAAGGCCTCTTTGCATGTTTTTGATACAATCTATTTATCGAGGAAGGTCATCTTGTCGTCCCACGTCGGGATGTCTAGAGACATCTTTTCCATTGCTTTGGACAGTTTGGCCCATTGCTTTGATTTTATTTTGGCAAGGGTCTTTTTACCTTCGTCAAAACGCTCTTCTAAGAGAGCCATGTTTTCCAGTTCGGAAGATGATGGTGGCTCAAAACCACCAGCTACTTTGGCATAAAGCGTAGCTAGTTTTTCTCTCAATTCCGGTTCTGCAGCTCCTACATAATTATCACCTGTCGTAATTACCGAGGTAGATTTTAGCTCCGTGACTGCTGTACTCAATTCTTTAATTTGCTTTTGTAAGCTAGGATTATCTGCAGATATTTTTTCGGCTACAGCCAACATTTGATCCATTTCATAGACTTGATATGCCAGGTCTTCACTCATGTCGTAAAGTTTTTTGGTGACCTTCTGATGTTGTTTTCTCTCAGCGGCGGTGATGACAGAGTTTTGATCATAATTGATTTCTAGATCTGTCGTATACACCTCTTTGCCTTTGGTCAAGACGACCTTGTATTTTCCGGCTGCTGCTCTAGGAGCGGTAAATCCTCCGAACGTAAAGGTCTTTCCTTTTGCCATTTTGGGAGTGGTCGTCATATAGTCCCATGTTACGATATTGATTCCTTTTGATTTGCCTGGGGCTAGCTCACTGATTAGGTTTCCGTCTAGGTCTTGGATTTCCATTTTCATTTTTCCGAAGATGTGCCTCTTTTTTAAGTAGTATATGATCCGAGCATTTCTGTTCCGATTAGGTCCTACAAACTGTAGCTCGGTACTTCCTCCACCGAATCCGCTTTCCTCCACCATCGTATACGGCTCCGAGTCAAAGAAGTGGAGCTTTTTGTTGAGTACCTCTGGGGTCAGTTTTCTAAGTGGACTAATGTCATCCAGTATGATAATGCCTCGACCGTGAGTAGCCATGATGATGTCGTTAGTCCCTTTGTGCATCTCGATATGATGTACGGCAGTGGCAGGCATGTTATTGGTAAACTTACTCCAGCTTTTGCCTCCATTTATGGTGATGTATAGTCCCGTCTCTGTACCTAAGAATAGAAGGTCTGGATTGATAAAGTCTTCTTGTATCGATCGAGTAAAACCTTTTACATCCTCAGAAATGATGGACGTCCATGTCTTTCCATAATCTGTGGTTTTATAGGCGTAGGCATTTTTATCATTTTTGGTGTGTCCGTCAAATACGGCATATGCCATTCCTGCATCGTGTACGCTCGCCTCGATGTGATAGCACCATGTATTGGCCGGAAGGCCTGTGATGTTTTTTGTGACATTTTCCCATTTCTTGCCTCCGTTCTTGGTGACTTGTACATTGCCGTCATCGGTTCCTACCCATACGACGTTTTGATCGATCGGGGATTCGTTGATGGTAAATATGGTGCAGTGATTTTCTGCTCCAGAGTTGTCCTTAGATAATCCACCAGAGTCAGCTTGATTTTGTTTGTTCTTGTCATTGGTCGTGAGGTCTTTGGATATTTTAGTCCAGCTATCACCCATGTCTTCGGACATATGTACAAACTGACTGCCGATATATATACGGTCTGGCTTGTGAGTACTTAGTGATATCGGAGCATTCCAGTTAAACCTGAGCTTAGGATCTCCTTTTACGGGGAGGGGTTGTATGGTTTTGTTCTGATTGAGCGTCATGTCATATCTCCATACGTTTTCTGCTCCTTGCATTTCTGAGTAGATGATCGGTTTAGTGTGATGTTTTAAAACTCTGAAACCGTCTCCGTATCCGACACTATTCCAGTCACGGGCTTCTATGCCTCCTGGCGAATTAGAAGGACCATACCATGAACCATTATCCTGAAGTCCTCCATAAATGTTGTAAGGTTCTGCATTATCGATCGATAGGTGATAGAACTGAGATACAGGTAGATTGTCTACCATATCTAGCGTATTAGCTCCATCCCATGATCGGTAAACTCCTCCATCTGTCGCAAAATACATGCGGTCAGAATCGTTGATGTCGAACAGAATGTCATGGATATCTGCATGCATCCTCCCCGGATCTTTAAAAGTCTTTCCTCCATCTCTACTGATGGATCCGAATAGTCCGCCTTTAACAAGTACATCTGGATTTTTAGGATCGACTACTATTCTAGAAAAATAGAATGGACGTACGACTAATCCGAAATCGCCATTCAGTTTTTTCCATGAAGCACCAGCGTTATCTGATCTGTAAAGACCATTGTTTTCTGCTTTTTCGGTTTCGATTACAGAGTATAAAATATTAGAGTCAGACGGAGCCACGGCTATGGCTATACGACCTAGTTTTCCAGAAGGGTAGCCATTATGTATTTTATTCCATGTTTTACCGCCGTCCGTAGATTTAAATAGACCAGACTGCGTACCTCCAGAATTGAACGACCATGCAGTTCTTCGAAACTCCCACATAGAGGCATAGAGTATGTCAGGGTTGGTGGGATCTATGACGAGATCGGCACAGCCTGTTTTTTGATCTACGTAGAATATGTTTTCCCATGTCTGTCCTCCGTCAGTGGTTTTGTAGACTCCTCTGTTTTTGCTGTCTCCCCATAGTGCTCCGAGTTCACCGACATATATAACATCTTTGTTTTCAGGATGAACGATTATGCTACTGACCCTCTCTGAGCCTTCTAGGGGTATTTTGGTCCAGTTGTTTCCTCCGTCCTTAGACTTATATACACCATCTCCGATGCTTACACTGTTCCGTGTCCATGTCTCTCCAGTACCTACCCATATGGTATTATCCGGATCATGCGGATCTACCGTGACGACACCGATCGATTGTATATAGTCATCAAAGATGGAGTTGAAGGATGCTCCACCATTGGTGGACTTCCATACTCCACCACCAGCAGTACCTGCATAGATGATTCTATTGTTGGTAGGATGTCCTTCGAGGTCAGAGATACGTCCACTCATTAGAGCAGGGCCTATTTGTCTCGCACTCAGGTCTCCGAACATTTCTTTGCCTTTGAGGATGATCTCATCGGACTGGTCGGTTGTATTAGATTGGGCATTTATATAAAGGTTAGTGGATACCAGGAGTACCACTAATAGTAATAGCTTTTTCATACTTAAAATATATTTTGAAGAAAGGTTCTAAAATAAAAAGCCCCTAAAACACGATGTTTTAAGGGCTTGAAGAAAATTTTATTTATTTCCGCCAGTTGCTGGAGCAGTCTCAGCTGGTTCTGTGCTGGATTCTACAGGGAAGGCGAGTAATGTCTCATCCATGGTCGGATTGAGTTCGATTTTTTCTATGACGATCGGTTGAGACGGACCGTCTTTTACTCCATCATTTATAGCAAAAGGGAGCATAAGTCCATCTACCTCTTGGTAGTCACTCAGTTTAGTTTGAGATACACTTCCTTTCATTGGACCCTCCATGATTTCGCTTTCAGATCCGATAAGTGCATAAGACTCTGTCTCGAAAAAGTAAAATTCTACATCATCTACTTTATTGCCATCGATGGTCATCGGTTTTTTGGTCAGTTTTAGTTTGAAAGCTTCAGTTCCGTCAAATGTTTCTGTTCCGACCATCTCCAGAGTATAGCCGTTTTCTTTATAATTGAGTAATGGATCTGGAAAATCACCCACTGTAAGTTTGTGATTTTCGATCTGCTCGGTAGTGGCTTTTTCAGCCTTCATTGTTTGGAAGTTTGTGTTCCATAGGGTTTCTCCGTCAAATACATTTTGCATTAGGTTGAGTCCTTGAAAACTGATTTTCATGTAGCTTTTTCCTCCTTTAATTTGGACCATTTCGACTGGAATTTCCATTCCGCCTTGATTTACTTTGGCCATATATTTTAATCCTTCTACTTTATTCCAGGCATCACGTCCTCCTATGGCTTCATAATATCCATCGATGACCTCGTCTGCAGTTTGGGCATTGGTATTGATGCTGAGTAAGATGAGTAAAAGAAAACAAGCTGATTTGATAAATTTCATTGGTTTTAGTTTAAGTGGTGACATTGTTTGCCTAAATATAAGAAGCAACAATAATTATAGCCAGTATAATTCGATGTATGGATCGATTTTAACGACTAGTTCCCGTCTGTAAAGACTTAAAATAAAACATCATGAAAAGCGAAATACAGTATCTGCTACTCGATCGAGAGTATTTTTATTTCTACACGTTGATTTTTTTTACGACCGGCTAGGGATGCATTCGTAGCGATGGGATTTCGTTTTCCGTAGCCTTTAAACGCGATACGACCTTGGAAAATCCCTTTGTCGTACAAGTATTTGGCTACGTTTTCGGCTCTAGCCGAAGATAGTCGATCACAATAAGCATGTGATGGAATATTGTTTGTATGTCCACCGATTTCGATGGCTACATTTTTATTTTGATTGAGAAAGTCGTAGACCTCATCCAGTGCCTCGAAGGATAGGGCGGTAACCTCACTACTATCTGATTCAAAGTAGAGGTGATTTATTTTTAAAGTTTGACCTACAGATATTTTATCGATCGCTAGATCAGGTAAGAATTTTTCTCTGGGTACTTCAAAAGAGTTTTCGGCAGTACATCCTGCATTATCAGTCACGGTTACACTGTATTCTTGTGCTTTTAGTTTGGATAATCCATTTCCTTCATTGCCCGTATTCCAGACATAATTGTATCCAGGTTTACCTCCTTGTGCTTTTACTTTAAGAGCACCATCTCTTTTGTTGGGACCTGAGACTCTGGTGCTTTCGATTAGTTCTATGCTGAGTGCTTTGGGCTGATCAAAGGTGATCTCTATTTCAAATTCTACTTTGTTCTTATCTGTAACAGTGACTGTGTAGGTTCCAGGTTCGATGCCTGTCGGATTGTCTCCTCGTAACGATGAGTCACTCCATTTGTATTTATACGGGGCTTTACCTCCATTAGCGATGACTTTTAGTGCGGCATCATCAGCACCGTGACAGGAAACAGGGTTTTCTAAAAAGCAAGTCGCTGATAAAGTCTCGAGTGCAGTTTTTGAAAACCGCAATCTAAATAATCCAGCGTCTGCAGTACCGATGTAAACATGATTAAAAGCATCTGCAGCAAGTGTCAGGCATTTCTTACTCAGTAGGCCCAGGTCATCGGCATAGGTTTCTATGATATTGTCATATGGGTTTATTTTGACCAGTTTGTCCGAGGCGATATAGAGATTTCCTTTACGATCGATTACGATGTCATTGATCTCCCCTGTATGGATGTCCTCTTTCAATCCGATCCCTTGCCATCTATTTTCGTCGTAGATGAGGTGCATATCGACATCAGTGACTAACCATCGCTCTCCATCTTTTTCGGCAATTACTTTGAAGTCTTCTTTTACATTGAGTGGTCTTTTGGGTTCTTCTTTTATAAATCTAGCGACGCCCTTCTTCGTACCTACCCACACCACATCATAGATGTCTCTGTGTATAAAATTGACAACATTCGATTTGAGTTTAGAATTATTTTCTTTGAATTCCTTTGATAGTTTTAGTGTTCTGGTGTTGTATAGATAGAGCCCTTTATCGGTTCCTACCCATAGTTTTGCCTTGTAAATCAGGATATCTTTGATGCGTACATTATCGATATTCATTTTGATTTTTTCCTGAGACTGCATATTGATCAGATCCCCATTTGCAAATCCTGCCCATACATCACCTCGATCATTGGTAGTCAGGCATATCGCTTTACCGTTGTCACTTAGTTTTTCTGCAGCTTGCTCAAAGTCGCTGAGGACATATACCCCCTCATCACATGCGATCCATTTTTTATTGGTTTTGTCTATAATGACATCATTTATGGAACCCATTGTTCCAGAGTGAGCATATCGATCGATGACGACATTATCTTGGCTTAAAGCCAAAAAACTAACAAATAATAAAGCTAAAGAGGAGAAGTATGTTTTCAAGAGTCCTGATTTTAAGTGTAATTATAACATAATCAACACGTAAAATATTACTATAAGTTGGCTAGATTATGGACATCTCAGAAAAATAATCTGACATCATTTTCGTAACCAGCCTAGAATCCCAAAGTCGGCTACGGTATAAATACCTTCATATTCCATGAGTTTCATGGAGTGTCTTGATTTTAAGCCCCAGTTTTGTTGGACGATTTCTACCATCTCGTTTTCCACTTTTGCTACGATGCCCATATGTCCATAAGAGTTTTCATCTGTTCCATCAAATACGATAATATCTCCCTTTCGGGGAATGAAAGAACGCGTATTCCTGAATTGCTTAAGGCCTCGTTCTTTATTGAAATCTTCATCTTTTAGACTTTTGTCAAAGAAATCTTTGGCGTTTCCATAGGACTCAGGCATCTTATGATTATAAATCTCAAGGTAGTAGCGTTTGACAAATTCTACGCATTGGTAGCGTAATCCTAGATTATACCCATCGCTGGTGACATTACGGCCATATACATTATCCACATCTCCATTATATAACACAGGTACATCGTCTAAGCGATCTATTTCAGTGCCGACTTCAGGCTTATCTCCACCTATTGCTAGGAGTGAAAACAAACCGACAATCCATATTTTAATATTCAGCATATGCGTCTTCTTTCTGAAATATATTTCTTAAGTCTAAAATTACTGCTAAAACCAATTTCAAAGCAAGGAAGTTTCCTATTGATTGAACTATATTTGATCTCTAAACACGTTTTTTTATGTTCGATAGTTTAAATGAAAAGTTAGAGTCCGCCTTTAAGAA
>CALDEN010000378.1 GCA_937942405.1 uncultured Saprospiraceae bacterium | reverse complement strand
TATCCCTATTTCTAGATTTCCGTTTTCTAATTTCTGAATCGATAGTGCATCATCGAAATCTCTCGCTGTCTCTGGATCGATGGTCAGCGTCGTTACTTGACGGAAGTCTCTTCGATCTTCTAGATCTTTTTCTGTTACATTAATCTCATCTGGGATATGCTCCATCTCTTCCTCTACTTCTGGTGGAAACTCCATGTCAAAACCATTAGTCAGCAAGATACTCTGCATGGCCATATCGGAGGCCGTATTTTCTTTCATTACTTCTCGTACCTCTCCCCAGATTCTTTTGTTCTGTCCTTGTCCCCAGTTGGTGATCTCGACTATAACAAAGTCCTCATCCTGAGCACCTTTTAAATCGCTTACAGGAATATAGATGTCGCCAGGAAACTTGCCTTGATCGTTATATATGACCCCATACTTTTTGAGTACTTCTATCTTACCGATAATTTTCTTAGTACTACGTTTAATGACTTCTATCACCTTACCATCCTTACGTCTCCGTCTAGGATTAGGATTAAGACTGACCTTTACCGTATCATTATTAAATGCTCCTTTAAGAAACTTTGCTGGCACATATATGTCTTCGTCTAGATCCGGGACGACGATATAGCCATCTCCTGTACGTGTCTGATCGACAACTCCTATATAGGTTTTTACATCTTTGCCGCCATCTTGTACTCTATCGTTACCGTATCGTTTTCCTTTGGCATTACGATCAAATTTATCGAAGGCACCAGCTCTTGGTTTTTCTACTTTCTCAGACCTTCGCTTTGATTTGGCTTCAGCCCTAAGAGCATTTACTTCTTGGATCTTTTCTTTGTTGACTCTATAACGGGCATCCTTTACGTGGATGACCATGTTGTTTTCTGCCAGTCGCTTGAGAGCGTCATTGACAGAATTATAGGAGTTTCCTAATTTTTGTTTTAGGATAATTTGTTTGGCGTTTAATCTCTTTTTTGGATTATTTGCCAGTACTCTAAAGACGACTTGGTCCAGCTTTCCTGGAGCGAGTTCTTTATTTTTCTTTTTACTTTTCATTTACATTTTTTTCGAGCTCTTCCCAGTATTCGGCGGCTCTTCTTGTGTGTGGGATGCAGATCGATCCTCCTACCACATTGGCGATAGAGAATACTTCGTATACTTCTGCAGTAGTCGTTCCCAGTTCGTGAGCGGTGCCTAGGTGATACTTAATACAGTCATCACATCTTAGGACCATAGAGGCTACTAGACCTAGTAGTTCTTTTGTTTTTACGTCGAGTGCTCCATCGACATAGGTTTGATTATCGAGGCTAAAGAAACGTTTCATTACTTTGTTATCCTGAGCGAGGATGACTTTATTCATTTTTTCTCGATAGTCGTTAAATTCTTTTATTTGGCTCATTTGTTTTTTCTTTAGATATTTCAATGGACACAATCTCCTTGTGGTATTTAAAAATTATCCACTAATTGTTTTACCCATCCCTTTCTTTTGCAAGCAAAATTTATTCCCTTCCCTGGATCAAAGTAAGGGCTAGAATCGGGTATTAATTTTTATTGTTTAAATCTCTCCATGTAGAGATGATCAGTCTTATGGGCATCATCATCGTCGTAAGTAAACTCCCTACCCCGAAAAATATGTATTCACTCCGAGTATAACTCGCTAGACCTTTCTGTTTTGTAAATTCTAGGTGCTCATAAAATACTCCCGCACCATTATCATCTATATATGACTGAAAGTTAAATAGACCGTCCATCAGGATTAAAAAAAGCGGGATACATAGAAAAAACAATATCCCTTTGGCCCATTTATTTTTATACAGAAAGGTGTACTGTAAAATGAAGATATATCGTGTAAACGTTATAAAGACGAAAATAAATCCCACATTGTACCAAAAAAAATCAAATCCCTCTGCATTTTGATAAACAGGGAGCATTATCAAGACAGTAAAAACCGCTGTAGCCACTAGCCACAATAGCTCTATAAGTAATCTTTTCATCATATCGATACAAAGCTACGTGTTAAAAAAGCGGGAATCGATATTTAATACGCTATTTTGGAATAAATTTTAGAGCAAATGAATAAACTATATTTCATCATCTTTTTTCTTCTCCTTGCTAATTATTCTGACTGTCAATCAAGTTATATTCAATCAAAGTTTAATCATAAAGGACTCAATGAATTAGAAAACAATCGTCAGAGCTGTAATAACTGTTTTAATGAAAGCGAGTGCTTTATAACTGTAGGACGTGCCTCTGGAGACTCTAATTTATGTAACGATATAGTTCAAGTTCCTTTGTATAATACTAGTTTTTGTTATGCTTTCGCTAGTGAAGGGAACAACCTTTTCGATACTGATTCCGAAGTTATCAATTGGGATGGATTCGATTTTCTTTTTTATGATTTTATAGAGCCTATTGGTAGAGAGGCAGATTGTTCAACTTTTAAACAAACCTTTGCTAATTATCAATGCCACTATCATTATAAAAACTACCTCAATTACATAAATTTTATCCACGAAGATTACGGACTTCCGAGATTTGAGAATATTTATTTCAACCCATATAAAGAAAACCTTACTGTACAAATCTATACGTTCAATACTATCACTATAGGGCTTACAGACTACTTGATTGTAAATCTCCAAGCATATGACAATGGTTTAAATGACATTGCAACTGATATTCACTATATTATCCAAAGTGGATTTAATTACTATTGGAAAAAATATATGCCCGAAAGTTTACCACGCTTGGATAATCCTGAATCCAGAGCAGTACTCTTTGGAACTTTAGATTACACCTCTATGTCGTATCTCTGGGGAAGTAAAGTGCATGATTTTAATCCTCAATATGATTTTGAAGTTTTGACTCATGGTGCAAACGGAAATAAAGGAAGGACGTTGAAATCAAGTGATATCTGGGAAGATGTAAAAGACTTACCGAGTAATGATAAGCGTAAAGCTCAAGTATGGGGAACTACCCTCAACCAAATAAAGGATCGAATACCGGATGGTAAACGTAAAGCTGATTTCTTGATTTATACCGCTCTGCAAAATTTCTACCCTGATATAAAAATTATCGAAGCTGCTGAAATTCTATTTGAAACTGCCAAATCCAATTCAGAAAGTAATGAACCCTTAATAACACAATCAGATCTATGTGCCATCTCCTCAATTCTACTCAGGATGTATGGAGAAGATTTTAAAAACTTCCATGACGAGAATCATAATATCTGCTCTCAAAAAAACGCCCCATCGATACTTTATCGTTCTGATCATCAAGATGAAAATCCTAGCTCCGAAGCAAAATTTAGTCTAGCCCCAATCCCTACCCATAATTTTGTAAAAATAACTGGAGCTTCTGAAGAGATTTCCAAAGTAGAAGTACTTGATATTAAAGGAAGAAAAAGACAATCTAAATTTGAAGCAGAATCTCAAAAAATTGACCTTTCTTCTCTTGAATCAGGGATTTTTATAGTAAGAATCTATAACATTAACTCTAAAGTCCATTGTATGCGAATAGTCAAAATATAAAGCTACACAACTAAGCATACATTTAAGCTTTTATGACAATAACTGAGTTATCTGTTAAATTTTATTATACTCATCCTCTTTTTGTTTCTTTCGTTTTATCAAATAGTAGATATTTGTGCCTTAATAATCATCGACTATGAAATCTCACAATTTTTACGCTGGACCAGCTATCCTCCCTCAAGAAGTACTCGTAGAGGCGAGTAGCTCTGCTTTACGTTACGAAGACGGATTATCTATAATGGAAATGTCTCACAGATCTAAGCCATTAGCGGCAGTTTTTGAAGAGGCCGAGAGATTGATCGGAGAGCTATTAGACGTTCCTGATGATTATAAAGTACTCTTCCTCACTGGAGGAGCGAGCAGTCAGTTCTATATGGTACCGATGAATATATTGGGTGCTAACCAGACTGCAGGGTATGTAGATACTGGTGCATGGTCGACCAAAGCGATCAAAGAGGCCAAAATGTTCGGAAACGTTAATGTACTGGCAAGCTCTAAAGACGCTAATTTTAATTATATCCCTAAGGATTATGAAGTACCGTCTGATATAAGATATCTACACCTTACAAGTAATAACACGATATTCGGTACACAGATTCAGGATTTCGGAAATCCGAGTGCCCGATTAGTGTGTGATATGTCATCGGATATTTTTAGTAGACGGATCGATGTGTCTAAATTCGATATTATTTACGCTGGAGCTCAAAAAAATCTAGGACCATCAGGAGTTACACTGTGTATTGTCAAAAAAGACATTCTCGGTAAAGTAGAGAGAACCATCCCTACAATGCTCAATTATGAGACCCATATCGGAAAAGATTCCATGTTTAACACTCCACCGACCTTCCCAGTCTATGTTTGTTTACTTACACTTAGATGGCTCGTAAAGAACGGAGGTGTAGCGGGTATGGAAAAAAGAAATCAAGCCAAAGCAGATTTACTCTATGGAGAGATCGACCGTAATCCATTATTTAAAGGTACGGCTGTAGCCGAAGATCGTTCTAAAATGAATGTATGCTTTGAGCTTATTGATGATTCTAAAAATGAAGCATTCCTCGCAGCAGCAGCTGAAGCAAATTGTATCGGACTCAAAGGACATAGATCCGTAGGTGGTTTTAGAGCATCGATCTATAATGCTCTCGATATCGAAAGCGTTCAAGTACTCGTGAATCTCATGCAAAACTTTGAAAAGAAACATGGCTAGTAAAGCTCGTATTCTGTATGAGTTTGATGGTTTCAGTGTTCCTCTTCAAATAATTAAAGAAAGAAGATTTTCTGTACGTATATCTATCGCCAAAACCGGAGCGTTTTTGCGTCTTCCTAGTATTATGCCTAATCCGCTCGTACAGTCAGAAATTACGAAAGCCAAAAAATGGCTACAAAAAACCATACATAAAGATCCCAAATCGTACGACCGATTTTCTAGTGCATCGTACCCCGATCACTTTACTAAGGAGGTCCATGATCAAGTGTTTACGATACAGATACATCGATCTAATCGGAAGACCAATACGGGCAAAATAAAAGATGACCGATTACTGCTTACGATTGCAGATGACCTGACTGCTTTTCAAGAAAAAGATGTAGTCAAAAAGCTACAGAGTAGATTGTTTGCCAAATATTTTCAAGCCACCTTTTCAAATCGGGTAAAAGAGATCAATGATCAGACCTACAAGAAGTCTTTTAAGTCAGTCAACTTAAAATATAATCGGAGTAACTGGGGATCCTGCTCGTCGATGACCAATCTTAACTTTTCTACTCGACTGCTCCTCACTCCAGCCGCTGTAAGGGACTATGTCATCGTACATGAACTTGCACACCTTACCGAGATGAATCACTCTGACAGGTTCTGGAATCTAGTCGAAAAAGCCATGCCTAGCTATAAGGAAAAAGAAAAATGGCTCAAGAAGTATGGGAGTCATTGTGATTTTTAGCAAAACATCTCTTGGAAAGTTATTCTGAAACTCCCAGATTATAACTCATCCTAAGTCCGATACCCCAAAACTGTCTATTGTAAAACAATTGGCCTCCTTCCAGAAATTCATCAATATCATAATAGCTGCTTCCTGGAAATTCTTCAACCATTTGCTTTACCCCGTCGTCTACATTTTTTACGGTAAACCGCTCATCGGCACTAAAATCTCTCATGTATTTAGCCACTAATGAGACGGTACCTTGCTTAGAGCAGATCAGATCTAGAGAAACATGTACATCTGCTCTTAAAAAACCAATGTTCTCGTAATCTATATCATAACGAGTCTCTATAGTGGCTCCTGTAACAGAGCTATAATCTCTCCCTATAATCGCCTCATCTTTAAAAACACT
>CALDEN010000377.1 GCA_937942405.1 uncultured Saprospiraceae bacterium | reverse complement strand
AAACTCTGCAAATGAATTGCCTATCTGAAAGGTATTACTTCCCGACAAGGAGATATTCATGGATATATTCTGATTGGTATTGGACTCATACATTAGATCGGCAATCTTACCTCCCCATCCAAGTGATGAGCGATCATTGGGGATGGCGGTCTGCCATTGCTGTTGCTGATCGGAGTGCGAAAACAAACCCAAAGGCATACCTGCCGTTCCCTGCTCATACTGCTCTCTACTGAGTGGCTCTGTGAGTGTTCCGATATTAGATATAAAAGCAAGATCTTCTGACTCGAAAAGATTTTGCATATTGGTCATTGCCGGATGCAATCCATAAGACTTACCATCTGATGTGATCGGATTTATAGGCAATAGCTCGTTTTGATTGAGGGCTTGGTTGGTTCTGGTAATCGCATACTCAGCATACTCGGCACTCCCTCTAGGAACGAGCATGTTAAACGAATCATTACCCCCAGACATCATAAAACATACGAGTGCTTTATACTCTCCTCCGACGAGCATAGAACTAGAAATGGCTGCGGCGTTCATCGCTTTTAGACTATTTATCGTAGACAGAAAAGTGGCTGAACCCAAAGCGGCACAACTCAACTGCTTAATAAATCCTCTTCTGCCTCTATACTTATTATTATTATGATGATGATGGTGATGTTTATGTCCCATGTGTATTATTTTTTGTGGAAGTTTATTTTAAAATGGTGTAGTCAGGAGAGATCAATAATAGATACAAGGCAGTTCGAGTATTTTCTAAATCATCCCATGTTACCGGTTCTATCGCATCGATAATAAATTTTCGTTGCTCATCACTCAGCTGTCCGTATGTGTATAAGATGTCCATTCTATTAAGCATCTCTTGTGGATCCTCTATTAGGTCTTGCAATTCATCTGTGATAAGACCTACTATGCCATTTCTAGGATCATCTTCATCCTTTATATAATCGCCATGCCAGCTATACCACAAAACATTCCAATATCTATTCGTAGCAGCATACAGCCTATTTATATAGTTTATACTCGTAGCAGAGTCATGAATTTTAAATTCTGGGGCTACTAAATCCATCCCCGCTATATCTCCCACGGGTCTATGATCCGGAACGTAAAAATTAAATACGGATGGTGCCCACATCGGAAACTGTTTCATTTCATCTATCGTGGTATAACCATTATTCCAATAGCGGTCATTTACAACATCTAATGGCAACGACTTAGATAACTGCACCATTCTCATCATGGGTTCTTTTAAAAGACCACTATGAGGATGAGACAGAGCGTCACAGCTACGAGCCTCATCGTCTAATAATATAGCTTTGACTACTGCCCCTAGGTCTCCTCGTTCTCCAGATCCATTGTCATTAAACACTCCTGCCACTCTAGAGATGTACTCTGGTGATGGGTTAGATTTTACAAGTCGCTGTATCAGTTGTCTGGCCAAAAAAGGTCCTACATTATCATGATTAAATAGATGATTTACTGTTTGGGTAATGTCATCCATTCCAGCTTGGTTAGCCGGAAGGGTAAAACCATTAAGTAGATGTTTTTCTGATTTCTCGTGAAAAAACTCGTACATCTTCATCGGAACGACAATATCTGCACCATAGAGATCCAGCCCAAAATAAGGCTCGTTAGTCCAGTTTACATTCTCGTTTATATCTCCCGGCCCGAGTCCCGTAAATACTTTTGCAAACTCCTTTACATCATCGTTATCATAGGTCGGAATGGGATCTCCATTACTGTCCAGTTTACGTGATCCATCCTGATTAAGCTCATATAAACCGATACTGAATAGTTGCATGATTTCTCTCGCATAGTTTTCGTCCGGATGTATGTTATTAGCTGGGTCGGCTTTGGGATTATTTAGATGACTCAGATAATATCCCATGGCAGGATGTAAAGTGACCTCAAGCAACAAGTCTTCAAAATTTCCAAATGCATGCTCATTCAATAAATCATAATAACTAGACACCCCATCTACATGACCTGTCAGGTCTGAATTCATAGATATAACTAAGATCTGACTTAAGCTATAGGCTATACGCTGTCGTAGATGATCGTTTTGAGTCATGGTATTTTGCCACCAGGCATAATTAAAATGTAGTCCGTACGGTCCGAATACTTCTTCTGGATCCTCACCGGCATCGACATGTAACTGGAGTGCCTCTGCCCAGACCTCTTCCATCATTCTGAGCATTCCGTAGTACGGGACGTTCATTTGAGCATCTATCCATCCCTCAAAATCCAGGTCATCTTTTAAAGCATCGACCATTTCCATATTATGCCCCAGAACAGCCTGAGCCAGGAATCGACTCGCCTCCATCGCATCGGCATCCATTCCGCTCCCGTTTAGAGAGTTTTCAGCAAGGGAAGCATCAGCATCACTACTACTAGATACACTGATCCCTGCACTATGGCCAGCACCGATGTAATCGGTATATGTCTGAGCATAAAAGCAGACTGGCAATAGCATAGTCAGTAGAAGCGATTGTATTGTTTTATTGTATTTCATACTGAAGCTTATTTAATGACTGAAAATGGTTTAGAAATATTTCCAGCTTCCGTCTGTAATTCTAAATAGTATGCCCCATTATTTAAAGCACTTAAATCTAGCTGATGCGTATACTCAGTTGAGGATTTTAAGAAATTTCCTGTAGAAACAATCTTGCCTTCCAGATTTAGAACCATGTAATTTATCTTTCCATTCATTTTTTCAGAGCTTATGGCTATTGCCAATATTCCCGAAGTAGGATTAGGAGATAGACTCATATCCACAGCAAGAGTTGGGTCTTCAGTATTAGAAACGACTTCTATGACCTCTATTTTTATTTCGCTTAAAGCGAAACAAGAATTATCCCCATGATTACTTACTGCGGTGATCAAAATATCTTTGGCTTCTAAGCCGTCTAGATCAGGTCCTAGATCTCCCTCGTAGGTAGAACTACCGGTCGCCATATCTAATGTGTATGTCCCCCACTCGAGCCATTCTACACCATCGAGGCTATAATCGATAATGACCTCGTTAAGCCCTCGGTCGAGATGAGACGGATTATTATAATTCCAGAAAGTAATCTGCCCTAGGCTATAAATCGCATTGAGATTGTATCTCACCCAGTGCGTAGATCCTCTTTCGGGATTGGGATTTTGAGATATTTGGCATGACATCCATGCGTCCGCATCAGACGTATTATGTCGATCTGGAAAACACTGTGCACTTATCGCAAGACTAGATGATAAGAGCATCAACAGAAAAATATAATCTTTCATTGGCTTATGGAAGTTAGTAGTTAGGGGAATTGACATCCTTAAGATATATTAAATTCGGTATTTTCACAACGATTAAAGTCTTAAGTTTGGTATTTCTGTTTACCTAATAGGAAAATCAACGTTATAAGTGAAGTAAGCTTTTCAAATCCATGAAGTACATCATCTATCTTATCCTCGCCGGTCTAGTATTGTTTTCTGCCAAAGAAGCTCTCACATTATATGGCTTACAAAAAGAACAAACCGATTATAAAGAGGACTTTGCACAGCTGCATCTGATTAACTATGGCATTTTCAACATGGAAATGTGGAAAGGCAAGATCGTCGACATCTTCGATACCAAGATCAAAACATTTAAGGTAGATCCTAAAATGTATCAAGACGTCAATCGACAACTACGCAACTATCTATCCCAGATGTATGACGAGTACTTTACATCTGGAAAACTGGTCGATGAGTTTATAAAAGAAGCAGAAAAAAAAGGAAAGATCAATAAACTGTTTCTAAATCTTATCAAAGGGAGTGCAAAAGACATGGTCAAAGATCTCGATCTAAAGGATAAAATCCCGTCTATAGCCGATCAGCTCACCGCAGAAATAAAATCAAATGAGCATGTAATCAAAGGTTATCTGACTAAGGAACTCGACGATATGCTCTTTGCAAATTCTGGAAAGACCTATGTAGATCCCAGAGCCGGATTACTGCTAAAACACAATACAGACGATATGGAAGCCTTATCTGTAGATCTCAAAACGATGATCGCAGATCAGGAAACACTGATTAACGAAAAGATAAAATTACTCTACCTCTTATTAATCGCGGCGGTCCTCATCGCTGGTTTCAGCTTTAAGCTTATCCAATTTAAAGCACTCGTACTATCTCTAACGACGATCAGTATTGTGTTATTAATACTAGGGATCAGTATGCCGATGATAGATATAGATGCTAGACTCAACTCGTTCAACATAAATCTGATGGGCAATGACATCAGCTTTGATGAGCAGGTACTATACTTTCAGAGTAAATCCATAACAGATGTCACTCAAACCTTAATACAAAGCAGAGGGATCGATACTAAGATCGTAGGTGTGCTGGTTTTTCTATTCAGCATCATCTTCCCATTTTTAAAATTGAGTCTGTCCTCGATGTTTTTATTTTCGGATCGGATCCGGAGAAGTACCTGGGCAAAGAACATTATATTCTACCTCGGTAAGTGGAGTATGGCTGACGTATTTGTGGTAGCTATATTTATGGCCTATATCGGCTTCTATGGAATCATCTCCTCTCAGCTCAATGAGATCGCTGCCGGAGATGCCTATACCGTAGAAACGATCAATTACTCTCAACTGTCGCCAGGAGCTTTATTCTTTACCAGCTATTGTATCCTATCCATCATCACGAGCATCATCATCGATAGATCAGAAAATAAAAATACACCAACTCCATAGAATGGAATCGGTGCACTTTATTTCAAACTTAAAATCTTTATTAGTTATTTAGAAAAAACTCCACTCTACGATTGAGTTCTCTACCTTCAGCAGTGGCGTTATCTGCCACAGGAGTATCTGCTCCATGACCGACCGTCGCCAATCTTTCTGGCTGGATGCCTCTCAGCATAAGGAATTTTTTTACGGATTCTGCTCTTGCGAGAGAGAGCTTTTTGTTTTTAACTGAATCTCCAGAAGAGTCTGTATGCCCATTTATCGTTACATACAAGTCTGGATTTATACTCAATATACGCACCACTTTATTTAAGGTCGGATACGATGATTTTTTCAATGACGACTTAGACGAATTAAATTTAATGTTAGAAATAGCTTCATTAAACACTTCACTTACTTCTACAGGATACGATGAGTACACGTCAGATGCAAATAATCCAGCTCTGGAGTTTTGTATGTTCGATCGTTCTTGTGTATTAGTACTGTAAGCATTACTCGTCGTTGTAGTCGATGATTGAGCACTACGTTCTGAGCTAGACATCGTATTATCTATTGTAGTTCTAGAACTCGAATTCTCAATGGAGCTGTTCGTTTGTTGTTGTTGTTGGATTGTTTCTTGAGTATCCCTTTGAGGTGCAACCCTTTCTATTTCTTGTTTGTCTTCCTGTCTGTATTCTCGAGACTGTTCCTTTGTGGTTTGACTTCTTTGCTCTACGCTGGGCTGTGATTCTATCTCTCGACGTACGATCACTCGAGATTCTTGAGCGTCTTGAGATTTATTTACTTCTACATTAGATGTATTATTAGGTCCTTCAATGCTATACTTAGTTCTGTTTTCAGCATCTAGAGATGGGTACCCCTCATTACATCCGTGATATGCTTCCTCTCCTGGTACAAATGGACAGGCATCCCTATAATCCGGCACATCATCTCCATCGCTATCTGGGCAGCCATCATGCTTTAAGATTCCCATATCTTCTGGACAGTTATCGTTAAGATCTATGATGCCATCACCATCTGTGTCTGGACAGCCGTTAGTCGCCATGCTCCCTTTCACATCTGGGCATCTATCTAGATGATCTTGAATACCATCTCCATCTGAATCTGGACAGCCACCAAATTTTTTGGGTCCTTTTAAATCAGGGCAAATATCTAGAGCATCGATAACACCATCTAGATCACTATCTGGACAGCCATCTAGTGCTGCTATACCTGGCATATCTGGACACATGTCTTTACTATTTACGACTCCATCATTATCTCTGTCATTATCGACCCCCAGTCTGTATCCGAGACGTATCAATGCAAACTGATACGCATCTTTATTATTTCTGTAGTCATCATGATTAGTCGTATGCTTTATACCATCCAACAAATCTGTCTGCTGATATACTCCTCTGAGCTCTCCGTCGATATACATACGCTCTGATAGATCATATCTGAGTCCGACCGTAACTGGAAAATGAGGGTATATATTTTGTTGTTCGTTCTGATCTCTTAAAATATCGGCTTCATCCGGTTTTTCAGCATTATCGGGATATATCACGGTAGGATCTACATAGGTAAGAGCCGCTCCGATAGATATGTATGGGCTTAATATCCTTCTAAACTCTCCCGCTTTATGCTTATCTAGAATATTTCCTGCCGCGTCATAATATAGACCATCTAATTTATTGACATTACTGAGTTCTAGTTGGTTTCCATATTCGTCAAAATATTTTACGTCTTTATTCCTTCTTTTCCCTAATATGTCCCATTCAAAATTGAGTGATAGCTCATGTATCGGAGAGCTAAATTGCCATGCTCGTTCTCTATGGCAGGCAATGTCAGTATCCTCATCTAACACATCACTACAAGGACCATCCGTCTCTCGATCATCTCCAGAAATCGTACTTCCGATATAATCTAATCGCAGTCCGAATCGCTGATTTATAGAATATTTGGCTTCTAAGCCGTATGCCAAGTGGCTCTGATTAAAAATACTGGAAGCATGTCGACCCCAACTATGTGTATCTGTACCATTCTGGGATAATCCGAGATTAAATCCTACGGACCACTTTCCTGGTGTATTTGATTTTTGAGATTCATCAACTTGAACTGATAAATCGTCCTCATGCTCTACCAAAATTAGGTCTTGGCCGTTCTGAGATGCTAAATAAAAAATAGTGCTAAAACTAAAAAGGAGTGTTAATAGAGTTCTCATGCTTAATTGCGTCAATAAAAAGAAATAGATAATATTCTCTGTGGAAGGAGCTCAAAATTGACAAATAGAAGACATTCTAAAACAATCATACCCCTATCTAATACCAATCTTATATCGTGCTGCTTTTGTAAAATCAAGTCTGAGCGACAAATAATCACTGATACATTACGAATACTAGTTCATCGCTTCGGCATCGATGATATGCCCTGATATTGCAGTTGTAAATCATAATTACTCACTTTTAAAAACAACTATTATGAAACATCTAGTAATCGCACTGACATTTCTTTTTTTTGGCTTTAATGCCAATGCAAATTTTACAGAAGGTCAAAAACTGAACGTACTGGCCAAATCAGGCCTTAAACTGAGAACTGCCCCGAAGCATGGTAGCACCATCAAAGTAATCCCCTACGGAGCAGAAGTAACTGTAATCGAGTCACAGGAAGAATTAGAAGATCTCGATCAAGTCGAATGGATAAGCGGCAAATGGATAGAAGTAGAATACATGGGAGAGACGGGATATGTATTCGATGGTTTTTTGACAGATTTTCAACTTCCAGAATATGATTTTGAACTGAATCAGATGGACATGGGACTAATCTATCCGCTAGAAGCATGGGTAGAATACCGCCTCGTAGAAACTGGCCAAAAGGTAGATACCCTCCAAAAAGAGAATGGAGACTACAAGACCATACAGCACTTTACCGATGGTAAGTGGATGAAAGAAGATCGAGGGGACATCTACAAAGTAGAACTCCACCTGACCAATGTACGCATCATGGATGTCTACCAACTATTACAAGCCATGTACGACGATCCGTTTAAAAGAAAGACATACAGCAATAAATCGATTTTTATCGAGGACGAAAACGGCGAAGTAGCATTTATAAAAATCCCACTGGACGAGTATGTTACGATACGCCAGATTTCAAAGGACCACGTCCGAGTAAGAATAATCTCATCCGAAAGCGGATGTGAATAATCGCAGATGATCTTTAGGTAGTTTTATCATGCCCTA
>CALDEN010000376.1 GCA_937942405.1 uncultured Saprospiraceae bacterium | reverse complement strand
TGGTACGTGTTTATGGGATTAATGACTATTTACATTGTGTTTGCTGATCCAGAGACCACACCATTATTTAATACGGTACAAGCAAAAGCAATTTTTGTCGCTCTATTTTTATTCTTTGCTTTTATAATTTATCGCAGTTTTGTCATATTACTGAGAATGGAGCTAGATTCATCAGGTATCTATATGTCTAACTATTTTAAGACCTATCGATACAAGATGGAAGACATCGAATCCATCACTAGTTCTAAGTTTTTCTTTTTCAAAGTATTACGTATCAAAATGAAGGAAAAGACTTCATTGGGCCGTTCTTTTAAAGTTTTATACAAAGACATCTATTGGGAAGAAGCTCTTCAAAGCTTTCCGATACTACAGCAAAAAACGTCCTAGTTAGAACAATCTACTTTGATTCCAATGTAATTATCGGGCAGATCATCTCTTCTAACGATATCCCACCATGCTGGAAGGTATTTTTAAACATGTTGTTGAAGTGATTAAAATTATTTGGGTAAAGGAAGAACTTATCCTCTTTTGCAAATATGAAACTGGAGCTCATATTAGGACTAGGTAAGCCTACTTTTTTAGGATCTCTGATTTCCAGCACATCTCTCTTGTCATACTTTAGATTACGTCCGACTTTATAACGCAGATTTGTCGATGTTTCTTTGTCACCGATTACTTTGGACGACTGCTTAACACGTATCGTACCGTGGTCTGTAGTTACAAATAATTTAATCGGCTTTTCAGCCAATTTCTGTAAAGTAGCCCACAAGGAAGAGTTTAAGAACCAAGACCTTGTCAATGATCTATAGGCTTTTTCGTCACCAGCGAGTTCTTTAAGTACCTCCATCTCCGTACGTGCATGAGAGAGCATATCGATAAAATTATATACAATTACGGTAAGGTCATTATTATGAAAATTGACTGCCGAATCCGCTAAATGCTTTGCTTTTTGGACATTGGTCACTTTATAGTAATCCGTTCTCATCTCCCTTCTCACGACTCTATTTACTAACTCTTCTAAGAAAAACTTCTCATTATTATTTTTGCCACCAGGCTGATTATCGTTTAGCCATTTATCAGGATATCTCTCTTGAATCTCCAATGGAAGTAATCCACTAAATATAGAATTCCTACTATACTGTGTCGCTGTCGGTAAAATGCTGTAGAAATAATCTTCCTCGAGCATCCTAAAACTTTCGTTAAATATGTCTTCTAATACCTTCCACTGATCAAAACGCAAATTATCCAATAACAGAATTACATTGGGCTTATCGCTAGCAAGATTAGGCAAAATCTTTTGCATCATCAGCTGATGAGACATCGTCGGTCCATCATCACCTTTCATCCACTTCTCATAGTTTTTAATGATGTATTTTGAAAACTCACTATTGGCCTCGTTTTTCTGAGTTTGAAGGATATCACTCATATCATCATTATTGGAGTCATCCAATTTCAATTCCCAGTTGAGTATCTTTTTATAGATATTGATCCACTCCGTATGATCGAGACCACTATTTATGTCCATTATGATATTCCTGAAATCTTGCTGATAATCAGAAATATTTTTTTCGCTTACTAAGCGTTTGTTATCGATTATTTTTTTGAGTGTAAGCAGTATTTGATTGGGATTTACAGGCTTTATAAGATAATCGTCGATCTGTGAACCGATCGCCTCCTCCATAATATCTTCTTCTTCGTTCTTAGTGATCATAACTATCGGTACGATACTGTTTATTTCTTTGATCTTGGCCAAGGTCTCTAATCCCGTAAGACCAGGCATAGATTCATCGAGAAATACGACATCTATATTTTCTTGTTGGAAAAGATCTATGGCATCATGTCCATTAGAAACCGTAACCACCTCATATCCTTTTTTTTCTAAAAAAAAGAGTTGTGGTTTTAACAAATCGATCTCATCGTCTGCCCAAAGAATTTTTATCTTATCCATTTTATATTTTGTTAATCGATTGTTTAATTGGTTTAATGCTTTTTACTGCGATCTTTGCACAAGGTAATGAAGCATATTATTTTGTGGACTACTCACAAAGAGAAAGAACGATATCATAAATAGACTTAGTACTGATTTGAGAAATAAAAAGAAAATATTCAACGATCCGATATATGGCTTGGTTTCATTTCCATTTGAGTTACTTTATGATTTAATCGACCATCCTTTTTTTCAACGCTTAAGGCGAATAAAACAAATGGGGCTCTCTAGCTATGTCTACCCAGGAGCCTGTCATTCTCGTTTTCAACATGCCTTAGGAGCATTGCATCTCATGACTCGGGCCATCGCTATACTTAGGAATAAGGGCGTCTCCATAACTGAGGAGGAATTTGAAGGGGTTTGTGTAGCCATTTTACTGCATGATATCGGGCATGGACCTTTTTCTCATGGATTAGAGCGTAAAATCATACCATTGCACCATGAAGAATTGTCTATTGCCTTTATGGACGAACTCAATGTCGAATTTAATAATCGGCTTGATGTCGGAATTTCAATATTCAAGAACAATTATCATAAAAGATTCTTACACCAGCTCGTCTCTAGTCAACTAGATATGGATCGCATGGACTACCTCAATCGGGATAGTTTTTTTACAGGAGTGGTAGAAGGCAAAGTCGGATACGATCGTATTATATCTATGCTTAATGTAATAGATGACCAAATAGTGGTAGAAGAAAAAGCGATCTATAGTGTAGAAAAGTTCTTAATGGCCAGAAGGATCATGTATTGGCAAGTTTATTTACACAAAACTTCCCTAGCGGCAGAGCAGATGCTTATCCGACTTTTTGATGAGCTCAAAGTGAATAAAGACTTTGAAAACATAAGCGAAAATTTACGTTTTTTCATGAAAATGGAGCGTTCAGAACTTAGTAAGCTCGGTACTTCAGAGCTTTTAGACCGCTTTAACAGATTGGATGACCATGATGTATGGAACACACTAAAAAATTTAGTATATTCAGATGACAGATTCGCACAATTTTTTGCTCAATCTGTAGTAGATCGAAAATTGTTTAGAATAGAGCTCTCAAAATTGCCCGTAACAAGTGACTATGAGGATGAAATTCGTCACAAAATATGTACTCATTTTAAAGTAAGTGAGAACGAAGCAGCCAAGTATATGATAAGTGGAACCGAATCTAATCAAGCGTACACAACTGCTACCAACGAAATACTAATTCTTAGAAAAACCGGCATTATTATTCCTTTTTCGGAACTTTCAGAAAACCTGATCAATACTAACGTTATGGTCAAACACTTTCTATGTTATCCAAGAATATATTAATACCTTTGCCCGGTCTTAAACAAGATATAACAGAATTATTTATTTGACACCATATTTTTTCAAACTTAAATCTTTATAATACTATGAGAAAAATGAACATTTTGTTCACATCTCTGATGGTACTTTTTTCACTTTCGTTAATAGCTCAAAATGGAGCACCTGAGGCAGGAATGCCTAATGAACCAGGTAAATGTTACGCTAAGTGTTTAATCCAAGACCAATACGAAACTGTTACAGAACAAGTTTTGGTTAAGGAAGCGTCATCAAGAGTACAAGTAGTTCCTGGGGGAACTGAGCAAGTTACTGAACAAGTTTTGGCCCAAGACGGATCCACTACTTTGAGAGTAATTCCTGCTCAATTCGAAACAGTAACTGAGCAAGTACTATCTGCAGAAGGAGCATCCTCTGT
>CALDEN010000375.1 GCA_937942405.1 uncultured Saprospiraceae bacterium | reverse complement strand
ATATAATCGCAGCATTGATGATTTACTAGAATTATTTGTATTTAAACCGCTTTTCTGTCAGCTTGTACTATCTAAAAGAAGCCTAGCCCTGTCGCCTTATTTGGGAAGCGGGAGCGGCATAGGCAGGTGAGCCATTAAGGCGACTTGATTTTTTTGTTTCGTTTTTTCATCTAAGGAAAAAATGAAAATATCCCACTGAGGAAAAGTACTTAGAAGAGCAAATGTCCTTAGGCTATTTTTTCAAGACATTCTTTAAGTGCCTGATATCCACTTTCACTCATGTTTGTAAGGGGGAGTCTGACATCTCTAGTACAGAATCCTTTGTATTCCATCGCAGCTTTTATACCGACTGGATTTCCCTCTACATATAGATAATGATGAAGATCGTATGTGTTATTATTGATGACACGTGCCTTGTCCATATCATCATTGAGAGCCGCTTTAATCATACTAGAAAAATGCTTTGGAAAGACATTAGCCATAACAGAAATAACACCCTGTCCACCGACTGCAATCATCGGAAGTGCGGTTTCATCATCTCCGGACATCAATAAAAATCCTTCGGGTCTATTTTTAGCGATACGGGTTGCTTGTATTAGATCTCCAGTAGCTTCTTTGATACCTATAAATTTGGAGCTACTATTGGCAAGTTGTACAGTAGTTTGCCATTCGATATTAGACTTAGTCCGACTGGGTACATTATATATAATTATAGGCACAGGAGAGACCTGTTCTAATGCCATATAATGTTGATAGATCCCTTTTTGACTCGGTTTGATATACTCAGGACTACTCGATAAGATCGCATCTATTCCATCGAAATTATATCCTTCGATTTTTTTACAAAGTTCCAATGTATTTTTTGCACCGAAATTTCCTGCTACTATAGGTTTACGACCCTTGTTTACAGAGATTACAAAATCTAGTATCTCTCTTTCCTCATGCTCAGATAGAAGAGCTGACTCACCAGTAGAACCTAGTGGAACGAGATAATCTACATCTCCAGCGATAAGGTGTTCGATAATTTTTTCCAGGGATTTGTAATCAACTTTCCCATCTCTAAATGGAGTGATTACAGCTACTCCAGTACCTATAAACTGATCATTATTCATCTTAAATCGGGCTAACTAAGGATTTGTCAATATCGAATTCCCCCATTTTTGAGTACTTATTAATTCGTTCTTTGATACGTTTATCCGGAGTCATCTCAATGAGTTCTTCCATGTTTTTCTTGATATGACTTTTCAGCAATTTAACCATCTTCTCTGGTTCTGCATGAGCTCCTCCTAGTGGTTCTTTTACTATATCATCGATCAGACCAAAATCCAACATATGATCAGCGGTCAGTTTGAGTTGTTCTGCCGCTTCTTCTTTGTGATCCCATGACCTCCATAAAATGGAGGAACATGATTCTGGGGAGATTACAGAAAACCATGTATACTCCAGCATAAATGTTCGATCACCTAAGCCGATACCGAGAGCTCCACCTGATGCACCTTCTCCGATGATATAGCATAGGATAGGTACTTTGAGATGTGACATTTCAAAAAGATTCCGAGCTATAGCTTCTCCTTGTCCTCTTTCTTCTGCTTCGATTCCAGGATAAGCACCAGGAGTATCGATGAGATTGATGATCGGAAAATTAAATCGTTCAGCAAGCTTCATAAGACGCAATGCTTTTCTATATCCTTCTGGATTGGCCATACCAAAATTACGGTATTGCCTCATTTTGGTGTTTACCCCCTTTTGATGTCCGATGATTACGACGGATTGAGTTCCGATCTGTCCGATACCACCTACTATGGCCTTGTCATCACCAAAATTTCGATCGCCATGTAATTCGACAAACTTTTTACACATTTGATTTATGTAATAAAGAGAATATGGTCGCTGGGGATGACGAGATAATTGAACCTTTTGCCACCCACTTAGATTTGAATAGATGGTTTTCTTTTCTTGTTTGATCTTGTTTTCCAGCTCTTTCACCTTGTCGGAAACATCTATATCTCCTTCAGATTCGATTTGCTTGATTTTGTTTATTTGATCGTGAAGCTTTTCTAAAGGCTTTTCAAACTCAAGAAAGACCATATTTTTTGGGTTTTATTGGTTTTATCTAATTAGTTTTCTTAGGGCTGGCTAATATAGTAGATTATACTAAAACTCCCGAGTTATTAGGGAAACTGATTGTACCTAGATTGTTTTGATTATTACTTCTAATAAATTTTTTTCTAGTCCTAATTGCTATTTAAAATTGGAATTTGCCTTAAGGGCAAATGGTTTGCAGTTAAAAACCTTAGTAAGTGATAAACCTTTAGAATGTTCTCATTTTGGTTTAATTGGAAAATATTTGACCCCATATTTTGTGAAACCTGGAACCGAAAATCGGGATGCTTCTACTAATAAACCTTGACTTTCTTCCACTCTTCTAAAATTTCATTTTTAACCTTCATTTAGAGTGAGATTTGACGAACAAACTTTAAGCTTTTTGAGAAGCTTGATTAGTATTTAGGCTTGTAACTAAAACAGTAAATTTCAATTTGATGTTTATTCTTTTTAGAATGTAAATTTTAGTCAAAATTCACATTGTTTCATGTTATAATCCTGATTATTAATGAGTTACACAATACAATAAAAATTAATATAAAATACCTAACATATTATAAATAATAGTAATATGTTTTGTACTTTGCACCGTATTTCAGTGCGAGCTGAATTCATCCCCTTCTCAAAACAGTAAGAAAAGGTGTGCAAATCATTGTATATGATGTGTAATCCTTCCCAAAAATCAGGCAAGTAATAAGCTGACGTTTTTGCATTAATAATATGCATTAAAGCGATCAGTGTATATGTATTAACTGTAACTGTAAATATTAAATCTTACTAGATGTACACATTCTTGGAATCCTTAGGCAAAAACGTAAATAAGAGAACGTTTTTAATTCTAGCCTTACTTATTGGATTTGTCTCCGCTTACTCGACTAATATCGATGAAGAGTTGCCATCTCCCTCTCAAAACCTTTATACTGCCTACGAGTTAGCAGATTGTAAAGACGAGTCGACTTTATTACAGGCGTATAAGTCAACGGCCATTTCCGCCAAAGCGGCAAAATCCTCATTGGTCATATTGGCCGAAGTCGAGGAGTGCCAGTCAGTCTCTAACTGTGCCTTCGATGGTCGTCAATATCAGAGTGGTAGTAGCTATTGTGGTACTGATCCGTTAACAATAGGAGCGACAGGAAGTCAAGGAATGACTGTCGGAGTAATAGGGGACGGTTGGATGATTCCAGCGGGTGCTACTATACTAAGTGCCGATATTCAATTTACAGCAGCGGAAAATAGTATTTCCAGTGCTGCCTTTAATATATACGGTATAGCAGAAGATAACGCAGGTCCTTTTACGACTGCTGACGATATCTTTGGAAGGACTAAAACATCAGCAAGTGCAGCTTGGTCCCCAGGGACATGGACAGCCGGAGATGCAGGAACAGCTCAACAAACGACGGACCTTACGGCGATTGTTCAAGAAATAGTCAATCAACCAGGTTATGTTTTAGGTAATAATATCGGTTTTGTAATAGATGGAAAAGGAAGGCGTACGGCAGAATCATTTGATTCAGGTACTGCACCAGTGATTTGTATTACATACGAAGTGCCAGATCCACCGACCTCTACCTGTGACGGATGTCCAGATATATCAGTGGTATCACTAGATGGGGTTCCTAACTTCCCTACAGTAGATCTATTGAACCTATGTTCATCACCAGATACAGCAAGTATATTAATATATAATGCTGGAGAGTGTATGTTGACAGATGTTGAGTTGACCTTAACATTGGATTCAGGATTATCCTATGGAGGTTTTGTTTTCATGGATGTAAATAGTACAGGAGCAGGAACAGTAGCTCCATCAGATTTATCGGATTTAACAGTACCGGTATTTACGATTTCTCAGATCGATTCATCAGAAGCATTCATTATAAATATAGCAATACAAGCAGATTGTGATGTAGATGTAGAGTCAGAGATGGATCTCAATTTTGATGCGATGGTAACGTTTAC
>CALDEN010000374.1 GCA_937942405.1 uncultured Saprospiraceae bacterium | reverse complement strand
ATGTCTTCTGTAAAAAATTGTATGGTATTAGAGGTCAAATTGTATCTCTACTGTACGGCCATTATTAAGATACTCTACATTATCGGAAAGCTCTTTTATGATATGTACTCCTCTACCACCGCAGCACTCGATGCGATCTGGTGTAGTAGGATCAGGAACATCACAGGGATTAAATCCTCTACCTTGGTCACTGACTTGAAAACGGATTCCTGAATCGATTCGAGATACACTTACATCTACGTACTTAGACCCATCATTTTGATTACCATGTATGATGGCATTATTGACAGCTTCTGTGAGGCTGATGAGGATATCCGGAAACTTAGCATCGTTAATAGAAAACTCTGAGGCAATACGTTGTACGTAGCCTTCTATTTTAGATATCGATGTGGGAGTTGATCGTAATTTTAGCATTTTCCAATTCATCTGTTAAAGAATAATGGTACTAGAGTTTCGGTTTTAATTGGTATTTCCGTTTTTAAGGGAATTGTAATATTTATCCACCAGACCTTTATAAAATGGTCTCAGTTCTGGAGATATCGTCTTGTATAATTCTATTTCAGCTTCCTTTTCTTTTAAGTAAGCTTGTATAGAAGCGGGCATTTCTTTTTTACGTTCTTTGGCAGTTTCTCCTTTACGCTTATTGTCATACTCACGTTGTCTTTCTGCTTTATCCGATTCTAGAAGTCTAGTTAATATGTCTTGTTGTCTTTTAAACACTTCATTATTAAACTTCTTATTGACGAGATCGGTTTCGACCTTGTTCATTTCCTCGATTATTTTTTGGAGTTCCTTTGAACCCTTTCCTTGTTCTTGTTTTTCTCTATTTAGGTCTTGCAGAGCTTTACGGAGTGCTGCTTGTTTGGCGGCAGCTTCTGCAAATTCTTTGGCCATGCCCTTACCGTCTTTCCCCTTTTTCCCTTTTTTGCCTCCTTTTTCCATGGCATCCTTCATGTCCTTCATCTGCTTGTTCAAGCCTTCTTGCCCTTCGGTAATTTTATCGGATGGTACCTTTCCTGGTTTACCACCTGGTTTATTGCCTGGCTTTTTACACATCTGACTACCTGACATCATTCCTGACATCTGCTGTTGCATCTGAGACATGGCTTCGTTAAGCATTAATGCCAGATCGTTTACATTAGTCATGATTCTTCTCTGGTACTGTATAGAAGCCAGTTCTCTGTAGTTCGTCATTTTGCGATCTTCCAGAAAAACGAGACTACTATCTATGTCAGCAGAGATAGCGATGGTTTTTTCTGTAACGACTGCTTGGATCTGATCTACACGTTTACTCAAAGCATGTAGACTATCCTGTATGAGAGAGAAGTCATCTTTTAATTTGAACTGAGTCTGTACTAAGTCCTTATATATTGCACTTGTCGTCTTTGTAACTTTTACATCCTCTGTCAGCTGTTCTTCATCGAATGAGAGGTCTACGAGATTTTCAAGTAATTGTCTGAGGGCAGCCATGTCTTCTTCCATTTGCTCTTGTTCCCCCGACTCCATACTTTCTTGCAAACCGCCTGCCATTTTTTTCATTTTCTTTGCGGCATCTTTTTGAGATTCCGATGCACCTTCAGAATCTTTCTTCTCTAACTGCTCCTGACTATCCTCTAAATCCTCTTCTATGTCTTCCATTTTTTCTTCATTCTCCTCTTTGTCGCCCATGTCTTTAGGAGGGGAGAGCTCTTTATTTTTTTCTTGGAGCTCTTCCATTTTTTCCTTTACCTTCTCAAACTCTTCGTTGATCTTTTCTTGTTCTTTTTTTAATTCTTCGTTGGGCTTTTTATTTTCTTCTGTTTCTTTGGCGAGTTCTTCCTGCTCTTTTGAGAGTTCTTCAAGTTTCTCGATGGTGTCTTTAATTTCTTTTTCCATCTCTAGTTGCTTGAATAGATCTAGCAGTCTATCCATTTCTTTTTCTACTGCTTGGTCATCCATCTCCATCTGCTCCATCATTTCCATGGCATCGTCCTTGTTGAGTTCTTCCATTAACTCATTGATCTTTTCCATGAGTTCTTGTGTCTCGGGGTCGAGTACTTCCTCAAACATCTCTTGAAGCTTCTCTTGTTTTTTGAGAATCTCTTCATCTTGTTTATTGAATTCCTCTTGGTTCTTCATGTTCTCCTTGAGCTTCTCTTGTGCTTCTTGGAGTTTTTCTTGAAGCTCCTTTTGCTTTTCCATGAGATTTTCGAGCTCTTTCTTGTCTTGCCATGACATGTCTTTTTCTTGCAAGAGTTTCTCACGTAGTTTTTTAAACTCCTCTTGCAATTTTTTAATATCCTCTATAGATTCCTCTAATGTCTTTTTAATGTCTTCTTCGTTTTCATCTTCTTTTTCTTCGAACTCCTCTATGGATGGTTTTGCAAAAGACATTACACCGGTCTTGGCAGATTTACTCCCATTTACGCCATCATTATCGAAGGTTTCGAAGTAGTAGCTTACATTTTGACCTGGGGTCAGATTATACTCTGTAAAATCTATCGTGTGCTTATACTGCGTAGCACGACCTGATGGACCTGCTAGTCTCGTAGATTGCTGTGGACCCTGTTTACCGTTCTCATCTGTGATTCTATATTTAAAATCTACTGAAACGATGCCATAATCATCGGCTGCGTTTCCGACAAAGAACACAAGATTTGTATCACTACTGTCTTGAAAGCTTTCTACGGCGATTGTCGGATAATCA
>CALDEN010000373.1 GCA_937942405.1 uncultured Saprospiraceae bacterium | reverse complement strand
TACGTTTCTATTATTGTAGATGTTCTCTACAGAGAAGCTGATGATTCTTTCTAGGGCCGAACTGTTACTCGTGATCGTATCGAAGATCGCCGTCTCTAATGACCCGTCTATGATCGCATCAAAGTTTTTCTTGTATAGCTCTAAAGACAGTCCAGTAAGAGCACCGATCGCTTTAGATCTGAGATACGATATCTTGTTGTTTTTATTTTTGATTTTATCGAGTTGGAGATCTACTCGGGCTTTATCTTGCAGATTGAGATCGAGGATGAGGTCATACATAACAGATAGGCACTCTTGATGACTGATGATACCTAGTCGATGAGCATCTTCTATATCGATGATCGTATAGCATATATCATCTGCTGCTTCTACCAGCCATACAAATGGATGTCGCTTATAAATTAAAGGCTGATTCCGTTCGAGTGACATGCTGGTTGCTGTGGCTATATTCTGAAAGACCTCTTTCTGAGATTGAAAAAACCCGAACTTTTTACGATGTAAGTATTTCTTATTTCGAGCAATGGCCTCACATGGATATTTAGCTATGCTGGATAGGGTGGAGTAGCTGAGTTGCAGTCCGCCTTCAGATTTACCCGTTTGCTGATGAGTGAGTACACGTATGGCATTTGCGTTTCCTTCAAAATGGATAAGGTCATACCATTCTTCCTCTTTGTACTTTGACTTAAACTCAGACTCATTACGGATAAAGAATGCTGCAATTGCATCTTCTCCTGAATGTCCAAATGCAGGATTGCCGATATCGTGACATAAGCAAGCCGAAGCGATGACATTAGATAAGTCGTGTTTGTAAAAATGGATGGATTCAGAATTGAGATTTTTAGATTGTGATTCAGCAATATAATTACCGACTAAACTACCTAGTGATCTTCCCACTGACGAAACCTCTAGAGAGTGCGTCAATCTGTTGTGTACAAAGACACTTCCCGGCAGAGGGAATACTTGCGTCTTATTCTGTAACCGCCTAAAAGCCGAAGAAAATATGATGCGATCAAAATCCCGTTGATATTGAGATCTAGGATCGTTGCTTTTTTTGAAACTCTGTATTCCAGTTCGCTTTGCTGAGTATAGATTGTTTAACTTTTCCATCTTATCTATGTAAAGGTAGAATTTTAAGAATGCATGCCTAAATATTTTATTTTCTCTTTGGCTATAGCCAAAGAAAAGGTATATGAGCCATAGTTAGACAAAGGAGTCTCTTTTCTCGACCAAAGGGAAGTACAGAGGAAACTTATTAATTTGATTATATTGTTAATACTATAATCCTTTGATTGAGATGAAATCGGGGATTAACAACTTTAAAACTTCTTAATCATGATAGAAATATTAACGTGGACATCGATTTTTGCTGGAGGCATACTGATACTTCTTTTTTTGGTTTCGCTCATCGGTGGTATGGACCTAGATATCGATTTGGAGTCTGATACAGATGCAGGTGGTTTAGGTATCGTAAAAGGAGTGCTCACGTTTGTCTCTGTAGCGTCGTGGGTAATTAAAATACTACTTGTAAGTAATAAGCATCCCGGAATGGCGATCGCAGTAGGTGTTATTTCAGGTGTATTGGCTTTTATGTTACTCAACTATCTGTTTAAGATATTGCTCCGTAATGAGGAAAATGTAAATTATTCCATGTCTGATGCTCTCTTTGAAAGTGGTGAGGTGTATTTAAAAATACCAGCAAAGGGTTCCGGGATCGTTAATGTAAATGTGAAGGGAGCTACTCGAGAAATGAAGGCAAAGTCAAAAGATTCCAAGGAAATAAAGACTGGATCCAAAGTGATGGTCGTGAGTATAGATGGAGAATATGCAGTCGTCGAAAAATCAAATTAATTTATCATAAAACAACACAACATGCAGTACTTAGTAATTTTTGGTTTTATTATTTTTCTCATTTTATTGTTATTGGCATTTTTTATAAGTCGATATAGACGATGCCCGTCAGATAAGATTCTAGTTGTTTATGGTAAAACTGGGGGAGAGCAATCTGCCAAGTGTTATGCTGGTGGAGCTGCTTTTGTATGGCCAGTTATTCAGGATTACAGATATCTAGATCTCACTCCGATCAGTATAGATGTAAATCTACAAGATGCATTGTCTAAACAGAACATACGTGTATCAGTTCCTGCTCAGTTTACGGTAGGGGTAAGTAACAAACCTAATCTCATGATCGCGGCAGCTGAACGTTTACTCGGATTAGAGCAGCCAGCGATTAGATCTCTAGCACATGATATTATTATGGGTCAGATGAGACTCGTTATTGCAAACATGGATATCGAGGAGCTGAATACCGATAGAGATAAATTTGTAGATTCTGTATATAAGAATGTCGGAAACGAGCTGCATAAGATCGGTCTAGAGCTTATAAATGTAAACGTTACAGATATTCAAGACGAGTCGGGATATATTCAAGCGTTGGGTCAGGAGGCTGCGGCCAAGGCCATTAATGATGCCAAAGTAAAAGTGGCAAACGAAAGAAGAACAGGAGCCATCGGTCAGGCCGAAGCAGAACAAGATCAAAGAGTAAAAGTGGCTGACGCCAATAGTCGAGCAGAAGTAGGAGAGGCAGTAGCGACTCAACAGCAAAGAGTACAGGTAGCTGGGTCACACTCTAAAGCAGAAATCGGTGAAGCGGAGGCATTGCAGTTACAGAGGATAAGTATCGCAGAGGCAAATTCTAAAGCAGAAATCGGAGAGGCAGACGCCATGGCCATTGCTATATCTGGTAAGAACGAGGCCAATATTAAAATAGCCAATTCGAATGCTTTAAGAGACATAGAAGTCTCTGAAGCTGAGAGAAAAGCAACAGCTGCTAGAAAAGTATCTGCGGCAAAGGCACTTGAAGAAGCATACTCTGCCGAGCAGTCAGCCGAGCTCGCTAGAGCCAAAATGGAATTGGCTAAGAGAGAAGCAGATGAGGTAGTAGAGGCAGATATTGAAAAACAAAAAGCCGTAATCGCCGCACAGGCTGAGGCAGAGAGACAAAGAGAAACCGCAAAAGGAGAGGCAGATGCGATCCTTTCTAAATATTTGGCTCAAGCCAAAGGACAAGAGGCATTATTGACTAAGCAGGCTGAAGGGTTTCAGAAATTGGTCGAAGCGGCCGGTGGTGATCCTCAAAGTGCGATCGGTTATCTCATGATCGATAAGTTGACAGAGTTAGCAGAGATACAAACATCTGCCATCAAAGATTTAGAAATCGACAAAGTAGTGGTCTATGACAGCGGAAGCGGGAAAAGTGTCGGAAATTTTGTGCAAGGTCTCTATGGCATGATGCCTCAGTTGAGTGACTTCTTGGAGCAGAGTGGAATGAGTTTACCTAAAGCATTGGTTCAAAAGAATGAAGATGATAACTCATTGGAATCTGAAAGTAGTGATGAGTCTAAGTAAAAGAATACATGCGTAATGCATACGGCCACCTCTTGAGTATAAGAGGTGGCTTTTTTGTTAAATATGCTCAATTGTATATAATTGGCATATGTTGTTATTATCCCTTGACAACGGAACTTTTCACCTTACATGAATCTTAATTATAATAAATTTAGTGATGGCCGCTTCCGATTTTGGATATAAAGACGAACTGAAAAATCTTCAGCAAAAACTGGATCATCAGCTACTTATTCATGATTTTGTCAAGGATCTACTAAAGCAAAATTCTGTAGATGATATACTATGGACGATTTGTAAAAATGTGATTTCCAAATTGGGTTTAGAGGATTGTGTTATATATCTACTTGACGAAAAACACGGAACATTTATACAGAAAGCAGCTTATGGACCTAAAAATCCCGTAGCTCAAGAGATAGTAAGTCCGATAATAGTGCCTATAGGAGAAGGGGTAGTGGGGACTGTAGGGAAGACAGGAATAGCCGAAATCATAAATGACACTACACTGGATAAGCGATATATCGTAGATGATGCCTATCGGCTATCAGAACTAGCAGTACCTATTATAAATGATATGAAGGTGATCGGAGTGATCGATTCTGAGCATTCTACTAAGAATTTTTATACTGAGTATCACTTACAGATGTTAGAGACGATCTCATCTTTATGTGCGAGTCAGATCGCTAATGCACTCCTTCATGAAGAGATTAATCTCTATAAAAATGAACTAGAATGCATCGTCGACCAAAGAACCGAAGAGCTCAATGAATCGATAAAGAAGCTGGAAGCTTCTAATGATCATCTAGAGAGATATGCTTATGTAGTCTCTCATGATCTAAAATCGCCGCTCAATACCATTGCTGCTTTTGTAGGCTTGATTGAAAGTGCAGAGCCTAATTTGGGAGAAAAAAGTAAAGGCTTCATAGAGATAATTCAGACTACTACGGCTAGGATGAATTCTCTTTTAAAGGATGTTTTACAGGCATCCCTAAAAACAAATACAAGTTTAGAATTGGCCTTAGATTTAAATGATGTTTTACATGCAGTGATACAGAACTTAGAATATGAGATTAATAGTAGACAGGTAGAGATCGTGTTAAAAGACAAGTTGCCTAGAATAAAGGCTCTAGAAGCTCACTTTGTACAGATGTTTCAAAATATACTTTCTAATAGTATAAAATACAGCCATCCAGATCAGATTCCCAAAATAGAGATTACAGTAGATACTGATAATTTCAATCACCGGATTCTGTTTAGAGATTACGGCATAGGGATAGAGTCGGAGTTCGAGGACTCCATCTTTAATCTTGGAGAACGCAATATAGATGATCATAATGGAAGCGGTGTCGGTTTACATACCTGTAAGCGTATTGCAGAGCATTATAAAGGGTCGATTAAAGCACACTCTCATGGTATCGGAAAAGGACTCACAATCTGTATCGAATTACCAAATACCTAATGGATTTTCGACAAAATGAAATAAAATAGCCCATCTAGACATCATCTAGTCCCGTTTGTCAGAAAACAATTGATATAATTTAGAATAGATGCGTAGTTGCATTAGTTTTAAATCACAAATCATGAAAAAAATAATAGGCTACTTTTTCTTGTTCGTTTTCTTTACTGGCACATTGGCAGGATATGTAAGTACAAAGAGAGAGCTCGAGAAGAAGTTTCAACCAGTCGATAACGATGTAGAGCAAAACACACTAAATGCTAAAAAGCATCTCATAAAATTTCTAGATGTAGGAGCTGGATATGTGCTAGGGGATAAAGAAAAAAAGGAATTCTCTGCGTATAAGATAAATAAGTATACAGGTAGTCAGGAATACGAGGTGCTTTCTATGCGATTGGACTATGATGAGTCAGAAGGGTATTATAGCTTTCCTGCAGATACCTATATAGATGATCTCGTATATACAGATACTTTGTCTAGCGTGCATCTAGATGAGATACGGAAACAGATATATGATGCTTCTCATGTAGCCATAAATTTTCAAGAAGAAGTGCCTAGTGATGCAAGTGGTGAGTTTATCGGTCAGATTGATGATGGCTTATTTGTATTTCTTTTTATTGCTTTGCTCGTCTTGATGGCATTACTCTTTTTGGAATTGCCGATTTATCTTATTCGCAGGTATTTGGATAGAGAGAGTAGGCTATGGGTTTATATCGGAGCGGTAAGTTTGCTTGTAGTTTTCTTCCAAACGATGATGGCTCCAGGGCTATGGCCTCAAGTACCGATCGAAACCATAGTGCGTCCGATGCTTCTGTTTCTACCCACGTTTATTTTGTATCAGTGGTTTTCTTTTAAGTGGTCGAGTAAGTTTGATTTTGTAGATCAACAATTGATCAAATTTTTGATCATCTTTTTTGTAGGAATAGTAGGAATGACAATAGCTGATCATTTTTCAGGATTTATTGCTTCCAGAGAGCAAAGGGGAGTAGTCATCAGTAATAACTTTTTTATGATGGCGATGGCCTATTCATTTGCCTTGGGTAATCTTTTATACAATCTTGTAAGGCACGGTTGGTCTTTGAGACGATCTGATCAGAAATTGGCTATAGCCAAAAAAGAAGCACTCT
>CALDEN010000372.1 GCA_937942405.1 uncultured Saprospiraceae bacterium | reverse complement strand
ATGGCAGATTTTTTAGGCCCTGTGTAACGCTTCAGCCAATTGTCAAAAAGTATCAAATGATCAAATCGTGTAGGAAAATAGGTGCCGTAATAGGGATGGATCTTATTTCTTAATACAGGTATAGTTATCCCATTTTTGTACCATTGCCAAGCACTATTGAGTCCTTGTACTTGAGGAAAACTTAGCGTAAATTTTTTATTATCAGGATATAATTTTTCAAACCATCCTACCGCAGGAGCTTTTTTTAAATTGATCTTATGCTCTTCGATTTCAATTAAGATGAGGTTAGAAAGTTTTTGGAAAGCAGACCTAAAGCTTCCTTGATCTATAAAAGATTTGTTTTTCATCTTTTTACTGAGATGCAGCTGCAGTGCCTTTGTAAGCATCAATCCATTATTATAAAAGCCCGTCAATAACACTTGATTGCCTGCTTCTAAACTCTTAATCGTTTTTTCTACATCTGTATTTCGATCAAAAAGAGCTATCGATTTTTCTAGTACGATAGGACTAGGTTTATTTACCATTAATTCTGTACTCATTGAATATTTTGAATTGTATATATGGGTTCTAACTTTATTCCTTTACTCCAGGGCATACTTATCTAGAACCAGTTATCAGAACGATCTATTTCTTAGCTATTAATGAACTTATGAGGATATAAAGCTTCTCTATTTTGGAAACGCAGAATGGTATCCTTTACGATGACTCCTTTATCCATATTAATGGCATTTTTAATCGTAGCACTATTTTCCCAGCTGTCTCTACCGGCCATTACTGTAGGTAAATAAACGATCAGAGCCGCAGAAATAGATCTGGAAGCACTTTCCCAAAAATAGCTCGGTGTATGATCCACTGCATAGTAGTCTACTTTGTCTACCTCAAATATTGGATTCTGAAAACTAGTCGGCTTTGCAAAATAAAACCCCATTCCCTCGTCGCAGCTTACATCGATAATTAATGTTCCTGGTTTTAATTTTGATTTTTCAGATTCGAGAACAAAATCGATTGGATTATTAGGATCTTGATAGGTACCGTTGACGATGATATCAGATTGAGAGATCAAGTCGATCAATGCACTTTCTGTACCGTCATGGTCTACCACTTTTAATCGAGGTTCGTTATCCCCGCCTCGTACGATACGGACATAATTCACATCTAACACCTCTTCTCGTACCGCATGATCTGGCCTCTGAACACAGATCGTAATATCTCTATATCCATGTGCCTTCAATGCATAAATAGCACCTCTACTTACTGCCCCAAAACTAAAAATGATTGCCTTTCGTTGTTTACCATAATGTCCATCGATCCCTTTGAGTTGTAGTGCATGTATCACAGCACTGTAGCCCGCTAATTCGTTATTTTTATAAAAAGTATGTCTCCCTATTCGACCATCTGGTGACCATACGTACATATCTTCAAAGGCAATCAATGTTTGTTTCCTATCTATTGCGGTTTGGGTGATTGGTGATTGCTGAGTACAATGTGGGTATCCCCACAAAACTCCTCCTTTCTTGAGTTCTTGTAGATCTGACAAAAGCGGCTTAGCCACAATGGCAGAACCTATATCAGATAATATCTCAGATCTAGAAGCAACACCTCCGGTAAGACTCATGATTTCTTCATCATCCATATTAAACGGTAGCCCATATCCTTTTTCAAAAATCAGTCGTTTACGTATGTCCTCAGACAGCCGATTTAAATGATCAGGATGTATAGGAACACGTCTTTCATCTTTCTTTTTTGAAGTTCCGATAACTCCCATTTTAGCTATTTGCATATGACTTTACTTTGTGCGTATTAGATCATTAATGAGATGAGCCAGACGTTAAGAATGATTATTTAATACAGAATACTTTCTAGCGATCAGGCATTAAGTTGACAACCAGCAAAAAAAATCATAAGGGACTAAGATATGTGGGCCTTTATGTACGCTACGATCGAGCGAATGGAATGTGTGCTATCCGAGGATAAAAAAGGTGAAGTTACGCAATAATCATCAGCCTGTTAGACTAGAAAGCATTGACGATTTGTAAATGAATAAAAATATAAAAAATAGACGCCTAATAATTATTATCGACATCAGGACCATTAATGTTGAGCAAATCAGTTTTTGCATATACATTACTTCCACGAAGCCTTTTTTTCCTATTCCATGACTTAATACCATCCTTTCTAGACAAATTGGGATTATCTGCCAAAAAATCTCTTAGATATCTATTGTATTCAAACTGTGGAGCGATTTCTTTAGGCCCAGTCTGTCTCTTGTTGGCTAGCTTTATAGCACACCATACTTCTACTGCATCTTTTAACGTCTTTCCACTATTAGACTTCAGCCAGTTCATAAATTTTACATTGAACTTAAAGTGAGGACCTATCTCTGCAATAAAGAATTTTCGGATATTTTCTGTGTTGCTATAATTATCTGTAATAATGGTATCGAGTGATAGGATTGCTTTTTTCCAATCAAAAGTAGAGCATGCTTTTAATCTTTTTGGAACTTCAATATCTTCTCGCTTTCCAGTTATAATGTAATTTTCTATCCGACTTGCCAGTACTGTTTTGCTCCCAGAAGTTTTTAATTTTTCGGCTTTACAGAAGCTTATTAGTTCATTTTTTAACCAATAGAATTCTTTAAAATCCTTTAATGAGATTGTATTATTTAAAATAGGCCGACTATCCATTAGGCACATATGGCATTAATAACAAATTTATTTATTATCCTAAAGTAGATTAAATTTTGAGAAAACAATGATAAGATTATTACCATGCCCTAATCGTACAATTCCCATCTGATCTGATAAGGGTATCGCTCATAGATGGAATTATCTTCATTGACAGAGTAGCCTTGCTCCCCATATTCCCTAGCCTTACTCGTCAATGCATTTCCGGCTTCTTTATCCCCTAGTCTTCCTATACTATGTCCCTTATAAAATAGAGCTTCAGAAAATTGCGGATAGATCTTGAGGGCTTTATCCAAAGCGGTAATCGCTTCCTGATACTTAGCTTGCTCGTATAATGCAATACCTAGGTAGAAATGATCTAGATAATGCACCCAGTCTGCTCCATGAGCTTCAGATTGTCTTGCTAGATCCTCTTTTAATATTACCTCCGCCTGAGCAAAGTTATTAAGCTGTATATGGCTTAAGCCAATAAAGAAATAATAAGAATGATCCATCACATAACTATTCCCTCTGTGGGCTATGCAATCTTCAAAATCGTCAATGGCCTCTTGATATCTCTTGGCAAAAATACATTTCATAAAAGCTCGATACTCTTGCCATTCTTGTCGATTGTACTTTACTGCTTTATCGATATACTTTATACCTAGCTCATACTTTCCTTGTTTAAATAAAGGCATGGCTTTCTGTTGCCATAGATAGGCAATCGTAGAATCCTTTGCTAGGCCTTTATCTATCTCCTCTTGCCACTCCCTTGAGTACAATCCTTTTGTCCATGCTCCTCGTTTTAGATGCTCGTTAATTATGGAGTCTTGCAATGCTTTGTCCTTTTGGGAAATGGCTATATCAGGTCTGCTTCCTGGAAATTCTTTGTCTGCGGAGCAAGAAAAAAGAAGGATTATAAGTAGTAGTGACAAGAGATATTTGATCATCGTAGTTTTATCTAATAACTATTAAACGGAAAATTATCTTTCCTTGGTTTTCCTGTGTTGAGTAAAATAAAAAAAAGCCCTACTGAAAACAGTAAGGCTTTTTGTAATTCTTTATGATATTAGGACTATCTAGGAGATAGCGTAAACTCCGTTCTTCTGTTAAGTGCTCTACCTCTTAGAGAACTGTTGTCACTGATCGGTTGTGTCTCTCCAAAACCTTTGTATGACATACGTGCTGATCCAACGCCGAGTGTTTGTAAATACTCGTAACAGGCTTTTGCACGTTTTTCAGATAGGTTCTTGTTCTTCTCAGCATTACCTACACTATCTGTATGACCGTCGATAGATAGATTATAATCCGGATATTTTACCATGATGCCTGCGATCTGTTTAAGGATATCATATGACTCATTTTTGAGTGATGACTTACCTGTGTCGAACTGAACTGCTCTCATTGCAAGTTCTAGTACTTTACGATCTGCAGACTCTATCTCTGGACATCCATTAGTCGCTACACTTCCGTATCTATTAGGACATCTATCTCTACTGTCATCTATCCCGTCACCATCTGTATCTGGACATCCTCCAAATATAGCCAGACCTGCATCATTTATACATTTATCTGCATAATCCGCTACTCCGTCACCATCTCTATCCGGACAACCATTTGTTCTAGAAGGTCCTTTTTCATTAGGACATTTATCTTGAGCATCAGCCACACCATCACCATCAGAGTCAGCACCTGGACATCCGCCATTTTCTACTGTACCTGGGATATCAGGACATTTATCTATACTATTGGGTACTCCGTCATTATCTCTATCTGCATCTGGACATCCTTTGTTAGCGATGATACCTACCATATTAGGACATTCGTCGTCCATATCAGAAACTCCATCACCATCTGTATCAGGACATCCGCCAAAGTTCTTTAGTCCCGGATCGTCAGGACACTTATCTTCATAATCCGCAATGGCATCTCCGTCTCTATCAGGACAACCACTCAATGACTTAGGGCCTGCCGCATTAGGACATAGATCCAGGTCATTTTCGATACCGTCACCGTCCGAATCTAATTTATCTTCTTCTTTATCATCCATTGTTTTATCTGTAGACATACCGTCCCATAAATAGACAAAACCAATTCCATGGTGCAAATTATTTCTATTTTCTGCCAATGAAAATCGGTAATCCGATTGCCAGAACCAGTAAGCGTTTTCTGTCTGTTGGAAATTAAGACCGAATCCCAATGGGATCTGAAGATTAAAATCTCCTTCATTTTCAAAAACAGCATCTATCCCTCCAACTACATATGGCACTACTTTACTTTGTAAATTACCGAACTCATATTGCACCTGTCCACCAACACCGTACACCGTTTTATGAAGACAGTTATCACTTAGCTCTGTGTTCTGTAATAAATGACTCGACACTTGTCCCACATTTACTGGAAGGACAAATTTTACATTTTGATTTAATCTATGGTGATAGGCAAACTCAAAACCATGGTGATAATCATTAAAAGCCGTGATGCTCCCATTATCTTGTTGAGACTGATAATCCATGAAGAGTGCCCTTACGGATATTCCTTTATTGTAATTGGAATTTTGAGCTTGTCCTACAGTGGCAAGCACCATCAAAGCCATTAATAAAAGTGTGTTTTTTAATTTCATATTAAAACCGTGAGATACCTTTTTAATTAATCCTCAAAGGTAACATATATTTTTTATTTGGGCTAAAAGCCAAAGAAACATTTCACATATCTAAAACACTGATTAACAGAAAAATACATATATACATCCAATAATTATATACCTTCAAAAAAACCAGTACTCCTATTTTTACGGACCTTATCCCAGTCAAAATACTGACCATTCATACAAATATAAACCCCAGGGTTTAGCACTTTGACATAGGCTAAAGATGCTCCGAGGTTAAAAAACCCATCGGATGAAGTACCAAAAGCATACGGAATCATGGCTCCAGTTAAGATGATGGTTTTATTATCTATATTGGCCTCAGCCAAAACCTGAGCTGTCTGCACCATCGTATCTGTCCCGTGGGTAATAACTATATTTTCTTCTAATGCAGTCCGGCATGAAGACAATATTATCGCTCTATGGTCATCGGTTATATCTAGGCTATCGATCATCATCAGCTCCGTAACATTTATGTCTAAAGTACATCTCCCCAGCTCAAACATCTCTTGCAGATGAGTCTCCTTAAAAAAAAGCTTTCCGGTGATATAGTCATATTCCTTATCAAAAGTCCCTCCTGTGACGAAGATTCTTATCGGGTCTATCATAGTCTAAATTTATACTGCGAATATCTACAATTATATGATCATAATAAAAAGAGTATAATTAGCTTTGTATATATAATTTAAACATATGAATACGGATCGACTGTTATCGAATACCATAAAAGCACTATCTGAGTCCGCCACCATTAAAATGGCTCAAATGGCTAGGGATTTAAAAGCTGAAGGACATGATGTTATCAGTTTGAGCCTTGGAGAGCCTGACTTTGATACGCCCATACATATAAAGGAGGCGGCAAAAGAAGCTCTCGATAATGGATATACTAAATATACCCCTGTTCCAGGTCTTGTAGAATTCAGAGAAGCGATCAGAGATAAATTTAAACGTGATAATAATCTGGATTACGGCCTCGATCAAATCGTCGTATCCAATGGTGCTAAACAATCGATTGCCAACGTCTGTATGGTATTACTCAATCCTGGTGATGAGGTGCTGATCTTAGGCCCATACTGGGTGAGTTATGCAGAGATCGTAAAAATGACCGGAGCTAAGCCGATCGTACTCAGTGCAGGTATCGACCAAGAATACAAGGTCAGTGCAGACCAACTTAAAAATGCAATCACCGATAAGACAAGACTGGTTATGTTTTCGTCGCCATGTAATCCTACTGGATCGGTATACAACTCTGATGAACTACAGGCTATGGCCAATATCATAGACAAGCATCCGGACACGATGATCATGTCTGATGAAATCTATGAATACATCAATTTCAAAGATAAGCATGTCAGTATCGGATCCATCGATTCCGTTAAGGATCAGACGATTACGATCAATGGCATGTCTAAAGGTTTTGCGATGACAGGATGGAGACTCGGATATATGGGTGCTCCTAGATGGGTCGCTCAAGCTTGTACAAAACTTCAAGGTCAGTTTACATCTGGAGCGACAGCGTTCGGTCAGATGGCAGCGGCTCATGCTTTAAATAGTAGCTTGCAGCATACCTATGAAATGGTGGACGCCTACAAGCAACGTAGAGAACTCGTAACTTCTATGCTCCGAGAGATACCAGGCATGAAGGTCAATAATCCAGACGGTGCCTTCTACGTATTTCCAGATATCTCTAGTTTTTTCGGAAAATCTGATGGCTCTAATACGATAAACAATGCAGACGATTTCTGTGAAATATTACTACAGAAGGCTCACGTGGCCGTTGTGACGGGAAAGGCATTCGGAGCAGATAATTGTTTTAGATTATCGTATGCAGCATCTGAAGATCAGTTAAGAGCGGCTATTACGAGAATTCAGAAATGTTTGAGGGAGTTTAGTTAGAGCTTGGTTTCTGGGTTTGCACATAGACGGTTTTTACACTTTGTGAGGTGGAATGTTGGTAGCGGAGGTTGTTTAAGATGGGCTTATTTTGAAGGGTCTCACTTGTTTCAAGATTATCAAGATGAACTCTTGAAAGTCTTATAAACCAATAGCCTTAGAATATCCTGGGTATCCTGCCATCATA
>CALDEN010000371.1 GCA_937942405.1 uncultured Saprospiraceae bacterium | reverse complement strand
CCACTTTCATAGCCATCACCAGATAGTACACCTCCGGCAACGACCATCTTGCCACCTTGTTTTTTGATCTCGCTCAGAGTATTATTATAAGCTGCAACAGAGTCCGTATCGATGAGTGGTCCCATGTGCATTTTAGGATCGAGTGGATTACCGATCTTTATCTGCTTATACGCTTTTTTAAGTGCTGTTTTTACTTTGTCATACATACTCTCATGTACGATCAGTCTACGTGTAGAAGTACATCGCTGACCACAAGTCCCCACCGCCCCGAACACTGCACCTGCCAGTACAATTTTTAGATCTGCAGATGGAGTGATGATGATGGCATTATTACCCCCGAGTTCTAGTAATGATTTACCCAATCGTGCACCGACAGTAGCGGCTACGATTTTACCCATACGCGTACTACCTGTGGCAGATATTAATGGCAATCGTGTATCGGTAGACATCCACTCTCCGACAGTATAATCTCCAGTAACGACGCAGCTTACCCCTTCTGCTACTTTATTGGCTTTGAGTACTTTTTGTAGGATGTTCTGACATGCTACTGCACAGAGAGGAGCTTTTTCAGATCCCTTCCAGATACAGACATCTCCACATACCATAGCGATCATGGCATTCCATGACCATACGGCTACAGGAAAGTTAAAAGCAGAGATAATCCCTACGATACCGAGTGGATGCCACTGCTCATACATTCTATGAGATGGACGCTCACTATGCATGGTCAGACCATATAGCTGTCGCGAAAGTCCTACTGCAAAGTCACAGATGTCGATCATCTCTTGTACTTCTCCCCATCCTTCTTGGAGAGATTTACCCATCTCATAAGAGACGAGTTTTCCGAGAGCATCTTTGTTTTTTCTTAGTTCTTCACCATATTGTCTTACGATTTCTCCTCTTTGTGGAGCAGGAATTGTACGCCATGACTCGAAGGCTTTTTGTGATGTTTTGATCACTTTCTGATACTCTGCCTTAGTGGTTACACTGACACTTCCGATCAGTTTACCATCGACGGGCGAGTATGAAGAGATATATTCTTTAGAACCTGCAAAGGATTTTAATCCAGTAGACGTTCCGTTATTTTTCTTTTTAAGTCCGAGGGACTTTAGAAAGGTGGTATTCATTTAAATAATTTTTCAATTTGCTGCAAAGCTAATTAGCTTTTACGATTTAGTGATGGCTTATTTGTTATTAAAGTTTTAGGAACTAAAGATGATGATCAGTCCTGCGTTGTTATCGCATCATGTATTAGTTCGTGGAAATCTATGCTGTCAGACTTCATTTCGTAACTACATTTATTTTTATTACAATCCGCTTTTACAATGGGTAACCTTCTAAACTTATTTACATCTGCTAATAATTCAAACTCGTCTTTTGAATTTTGCCAAATTGCAATGCCCCTGAATGTGTCTATTATAGTTACAGTAGTAGAGCCTAAGTTGAAGAGTTTATGTTCTAAGTTCAGAACATATTGATTAGATCGGAGCTTTGAAACACTATTAAGTTGTATCGGTAAAGGGCCTTCACAAGTTTTTTGAATTAGACATGAATCAGTGACTATTTTTTGGTTAAGTCCACAGAAATCAGAAGGAAATTTCAGATAATATTCTTCGCTATAATAGATAAGCTCTGTCCATAAAGTAGGGAAGTCTTCAAGCTTGGTTTTTTTACTTTTAGGATCCCAATTGGGATTGGAATATGGATTATTAGACAATGAAAAATTTTCATATCTAACTTTTGGTATTAGCCGGTTATAATATTTTTCCTCGTATGTACGAAAGTGATGTACGTAATACGATGCATCCCATCTGGGAAAATCTTTTTTATATAAAAAGAATGTATCAGAAACGGTAACGTTTCTTCTGATTATTGAAGCAAACTTCGTATCACGAGCAGTTCGTCTAACTTTTGGGACGTCTATTGATGGCAAAACTGAAATTTCACATAATTCAACATTCTTTTCATTGCAACTCAGGATTACAATAAATGAGATAATCAATATGAATAAAGAGGCCTTCAATCTGATCGTTTTAGAATGAACGCGATACAAGACCTCGATAGTCTTTCTAATCTTATCTGATCGTCAAATCACTGTTCGACGGAGGAGTTTGATTTGATTTTTTTACTTGGTTTTTTCCCGTCTATCGTCAGGCAAGCATCTAAGGAAAAAATGACGAAACCCTTATTTCATAAACCTCCTCAAAAGTATCGGTAATAAAAACAAATCACAGGTCACTGCACTCAGTAGCGTGATCGATATCAGCAATCCGATATTTACAGATGGTGGATTATTACTAAACAGCATGATCATGAACCCAAAGAATAAGATGATCGATGTCAGGCATATCGCTTTTCCGGTTTCTCTAAAGGTGACTTCTAGGGCTTGCTCGGAAGTCTTGCCACTCCGCATGGCGAGATTATATTTACTCAGAAAATGGATGGTATCATCCACCGCTATCCCGAACACGATCGCAAATACGATCGCTATGCCAGCCTCCATTTCTACCTGTAAAAACCCCATCAGTCCTGCTGCAAAGATGAGCGGGATGAGATTAGGCACTAGAGATATAAAAAGCATACGGACACTTTTAAATAGAAAACCCATCAGGAAGCTGATGATTATCAGAGCGATACCTAGACCATAGATCAGACTCTCTCTTACGTACTGTGAGTTTTTATCTACGATGATCCCAGTACCGGTACGCTTTACTTTTATGATATCGGTATTTATATTTTGGTTAACCCATGTATCTATTTTTAGACCGATTTCTGTGATGCGGTCTGCACCGATGTCTTGGACTTTGGACGACAGTCTAGCCTTTGTATTATCCTTATTGACGAGGATATTATTACTAAATCCAGAAAGCTTATCAGCGATCTTTTGATTTTTTACAAACTGCCGCTCTGTTTCTGGAAAGCGATATGCACTGAGTTGATTCCGACCGTTCATCCGTTCGATACTCTTCTGGATCATGGTAGGAGAGACGATACTTCCGATGTACTCGGTTGCTCTCAGTTTGTTTTCGAGTTTGTCGATTTCTTTTTGGACGGCATAGGTGTTTACTTTATTTTGGCCTTGAGCCAATATCGCAAACTCCAATGGTCTGAACCCTCCGTACTCACTCTCAAAATATTTAAAATCATCAGTTACCTTACCACTCTTAGGAAGATTACCTTCGATGCGATAGTTAGTAGTGATCATAGACATCCCCACAAGACTCAGCACCGTAATGATAAAAGATATGAATAGGATCCGTCTTTTATGAGTGATGGTAGAATGGTAGGTCCACATCATCCACTTATTCCAGAATGTGTCTTTATGGTCTTCTCTGATGAGTTGTTCTTTTTTGCATAGGGATAGACAGGCAGTGGTAAAGATGACCACCACGACATAGGCTACGATTACACCCATCGCAGCATTTATCCCGAAATCTCGTATCGGATATATCCGAGAACTAAGGAGAGATACAAACCCGATGGCAGTAGTGACTGAGGTCAATAAAGTAGCAAGGCCGATTTCTTTGATCGTAAGGATGATGGCATCATCACGGGTCTGTCCTTTTTTGAGCTCGTCGATGTACTTACTCATGATGTGGATGACATCAGAGGTCCCGACGATGAGCATGAGGATCGGGTATAGAGCAGACATAATGTTCAGCTCTCGACCGAGTAGCGACATCATCCCGAGGAAGATAAACAAACCCATCCCGATGCTCGATAGACCGATAAATACCCCGACCGGTTTTTTAAATAGGAACAACATGACTAGAAAAACCAGAAATATAGAAATCACTGATGAGAGCACGATCTCTTTGATCTGCATCTCTACAAGTTCTTTAGAAAAGTAGGCTCGCCCGAGTAGGTGATAGTCCTTAAAGTCATACGCGGCGAGGAGACCATACATTTTATTGATCAGTTCCTC
>CALDEN010000370.1 GCA_937942405.1 uncultured Saprospiraceae bacterium | reverse complement strand
AGACAGGCGTTTTTCCCACTTTTGAGTAATGGTCAATATCCCGATTCTGAGCTCTGCCGCTGGCCGAGTATAGGTCAGTGGAAGTAGGGCCGTCCTACCGAGATCGTCAAAAAGAAGAAGGTTTTTCATTAATTACAAGATACAAAAAAGCCTTCCCGACTGAGGTCGAGAAGGCTTGAATATTATTTTTTAACAGTGATTACTCAGCTGCAGCGTCATTGCTTTCTGCTGCTGCCTTGTCTTCTGCTGCTTTTTTATCATTACTACCATCCATGTCTCCAGTAGTCTTGCTTCCGAAGTTTCCGAATTTCTTCTTGAACTTGTCGATTCTTCCTGCAGTATCTACAAACTTCATCTTACCCGTAAAGAACGGATGAGATCTGTTAGAGATCTCTAGTTTTATTAAAGGATATTCGTTTCCGTCTTCCCACTTAATCGTTTCCTTACTCGGAGCACATGATTTAGTCAAAAAAGATTCATCGATAGAGATGTCTCTAAAAACTACAAGTCTATAATTATCTGGATGTATACCCGTTTTCATAGTATTATCTTTTAAAAGGAGTGCAAAGATAGCCCATTATAAGAGATATGCAATGCTTTAAAGCCCCAAAATTATCAAATTATCTGACTTATATCGTGATTTATTGCAATTTGGTAATTATCATGGCAATATGATTTGTTTTCGAGCTTATTTAAAAACGAGAAAATAGCGTCATATCAGCTTAACTGCCCCCCAACTTCTACCTACTCACCCCCGACCCCTCTCTTAAAAGAGAGGGGAGAATGTTGTGTTTTTGGGAACAAATTTAGTTTTCAATAAGACGCGTTCTTTTCCCTTTATCAAGGGAAGGGCTATGGATGGGTAGGAACAACCCTTCTCTTTTTAAGAGAAGGAAGGAATTTCGACGGAGGAGAAAGGAAGGATGAGTTTCTTACACCGACAGTCATACGCCCATTACCCAAAAAAAGCATCCTCAAAATGAGTCAGCCTCATCTTCCCGGATTTGTCGGCCAGTATAGATATAATATCGAAGCGTATTTCCCAGTCATGTCCGACCATTCTCATGTAGGCATTGGCGGCATCGATGAGTAGAGCTTCTTTCCATGCTTTGATGGATTCTTCGGGTTTGCCGTAATAATCGTAAGATCGAGTCTTTACCTCAACAAAAATCAGTGCCTCGTCTTTTTTGGCGATGATGTCGATCTCTGCTCTCGAAAATCGCCAGTTGCGAGCCTCGATCGTATAGCCCTCTGCAAGCAGGTGCTTTGCTGCATATTCCTCTCCCTTATTTCCTAAATCGTGTTTCTTTGCCATGAGCAGTATGTTCTACTTCAGAAAATTTAGCTGTGCTCTGCCTGCTTTTTACCTCTACAAAATAGAGATAATGACCAAAATAAGCGTAAAAACTACATCTTAACCTGCTCTTAGGATGATTTAGCCGATAATAAACATTAGTTAACGTACATGTATTAATTTTGCATATGTAAAATACAATGACTATGATGGATACGTTAATTGAGCGGTTTCCGGCTCAGCTTAAAGAAGCACTAGAAATAGGGAATAATTCGACGATAAATGCTCACACCGAGACGATAAATAAGGTTTATGTTGCAGGTCTAGGAGGATCAGGTATAGGAGGAAATTTTGCACAAGACTTCATAAAAGAAGAATGTAAGATCCCATACATCGTGGGCAAAGGATATGATATCCCAGCATGGGTAGATAAGCACACATTGACGATCGTATCATCGTACTCTGGAAATACAGAAGAAACCTTATCTGCTTTTGAGCAAATAAAAAAGACAGGATCTAAAATCGTTTGTGTCGCTTCAGGCGGAAAACTGATCGCTATGTCTAAAGAAGAAGGCTATGATTATATCCAGCTTCCAGATGACTGGCCATCTCCACGTGCATGTCTCGGATTTTCGATGACACAGCAGGTAGTGATATTGACTAAACTGGGATTGATCTCTGATACCTCACTTACTCAACTAAAGAAGAGTATCGATATCGTAACGTTTAATCAGGATGATATTAAGGCTGAGGCCAAAAAAGTAGCCAACTTCCTCATCAATAAGATTCCGATTATCTATACAACGGATCGTATGGAAGCGGTAGCCGTAAGACTCAGACAGCAGATCAACGAAAACGCAAAAATGCTATGCTGGCATCACGTGATCCCAGAAATGAATCACAACGAAGTACTCGGATGGGGGATAAAGAACGAAGATCTTGCAGTACTCTACTTCAGAAACGACGATGACTTTAAGCGTAACTCGATCCGTATCGACATCAATAAAAAAATCATCGCTAACTATACTCCCAACATTATGGAAGTATTCTCTAAAGGAAATACGCTGATAGAGCGTTCAGTTTATTTTATAAACTTGGGAGACTGGGTGAGCTGGTACTTATCAGAACTCAGAGGCGTAGATGCCGTAGAGATCGATGTGATCAATTATCTAAAAGGAGAGCTCGCTAAAGTATAAGGCTTACGCCAAAATATAAATGTAAAAAGCCGATGCAGTTTGTATCGGCTTTTTTTGTTTTTAAGTGACTCATTCCACATAAACCATCCGTCGATCGATAAGGGTATCTAGCTTTACATCTTGGAAGTTTATGAAGTACTTTTTAAATTCTATTAAGGTAGAATCTCCACGAGCTAAAATAACATGATTGTTATAACGATCAGTAGTCTGAGCTATACCATTTATGAATATT
>CALDEN010000369.1 GCA_937942405.1 uncultured Saprospiraceae bacterium | reverse complement strand
ATCCATAATCTCGTCTACTCGTTCTAGAGCGGCCAGTCCTTTCTGTATCGAGTAGTAGGTTGTAGAAAATGACTTGGCTGGTTCGATGACATTGTAAAATGCAAATACAAAAGCAAAGAAGGTTTCGGGCTTGAGCTCACTGTTAAAAACCAAATTACTCCCGTACCACAATAGTGCCGCTACCACGGTAATTCCCAAAAACTCAGAGAGTGGTGAGGATAAATCTCGTCTCCTCAGTAATCTATTGAGCGACTGGTGATAGGTCTCATTAAATGCTTCAAATTTGTGTGACACAAAATCGGCAGCTCCATACCCCTTAATAATACGCATACCTGTAAGGCTCTCCTCGACATGACTATTTATATAAGACAGGGTCTTCTGTGCCGTATGCGACTCTTTCTTTAATGAGCTGGAGATATATCCTATCACAAAAACAGTAAATAACAATAAAACAAAGGTAAACAAGGTAAGACTCGGGCTCAAATAGAACATATAGCCTACACTACCTATGATTAAAATCGGAGCCTTAAATATGACTTCTATTACTTTGAGTATACTATGATCGACCTCCTGGATATCACTCGTAATTCTGGATATCATGTCTCCTTTACGCTCATCACTATGGAAGCTTAATGGCAGACGCAGATACTTATCGTAAAGTTCAGAACGGAGATCTTTGACGATTCCATTACGTACTGGAGCCATAAAATACATGGCAAAATATCGAAAGAAGTTTTTGAGAAAAAATACGAGCACGAGGGATAGACATACATACAAAAGAGCATGCTGCTTTCCTTGCGTCTGAATAAGATGGACAAATTTATTTTCGAACCAAGAAACGATTCCTGTGTCTGCCGTCAGGACCTGAGCCTCTGGTATCCGATCAAATAGTACTTGAAAAAAAGGAATAATCAGAGGGATACTTACGATCGTAAAAACAGCCATCAAAATATGACAGACTATAGCTAGACTTAAGGGTCCCTTATAATTGCGGGTTTGGGAAATAAGTTTCCAAAAACCTTGCATCTACTTTTTTGAAGGATCCTCCCCTATATCAAAGGTGTTTATAAATCCTGTATTGAAGTTTCCAGATCTGAAATCCTCGTCTTTTAATAGCTTCTGATGGAATGGGATCGTGGTCTTTATACCCTCTATGATAAACTCATCTAGTGCCCGTTGCATTTTTTTGATGCATTCCTCTCTGGTCTCTGCTCTACAGATCAACTTAGCGATCATAGAATCATAATATGGCGGTACACTATATCCTGCATAGACATGCGTGTCGACACGTACTCCATGTCCTTTGGCACTATGGAAAGAGTGAATCTTTCCCGGACTAGGTCTGAAGTCGTTATAAGGATCTTCGGCATTTATACGACACTCGATGGCATGCATCTGAGGGAAATAATTTTTATTACCTAGTTTAAATCCTGCTGCTACTTTTATTTGTTCTTTTATCAAATCTCGATCGATTACCTCCTCCGTCACACAATGCTCTACTTGCACTCTGGTATTCATCTCCATGAAATAAAATTCACGATACTTATCTACAAGAAACTCTACCGTTCCTAAGCCTTCATAATTAATCGATTTACCGGCTTTGATGGCAGCTGCCCCCATTTTCTTCCTCAAGTCATCCGTCATGAATGGTGATGGACACTCCTCTACTAGCTTCTGATGTCTACGTTGTATACTACAGTCTCTCTCTGAGAGATGAATTACTCTACCGAACTGGTCTCCGATGATCTGAATTTCGATATGTCGAGGTTCTTCTACAAATTTCTCGACATACATCCCGTCATTACCAAAAGATGCTGCCGCTTCTTGTCGAGCATCATCCCAAGCTTCCTGAAAATCATCATCGCCCCATATGATACGCATACCTTTACCTCCACCACCAGCTGTGGCTTTGAGCATTACAGGATAACCGATTTTAGCAGATATCTTCTGTCCTTCTTCTACGCTTTTGAGCAGTCCTTCAGAACCTGGTACTACAGGAACTTTGGCCTTTATCATGGTTTCTTTGGCAGTGATCTTGTCTCCCATGGCTTTCATCATGTCCGCACTGGGACCGATAAACTTTACTCCATATTCTGTACAGATTTCTGCAAAATCTGCATTTTCTGCAAGGAATCCATATCCTGGATGTACGGCATCAGCATTGGTGATTTCTACTGCTGCCATAATCTTGGGGATACTCAGATAAGACTCTGCACTGGACGGCGGTCCTATACAGACTGCCTCATCTGCAAATCGTACATGTAAACTATCTTTATCAGCTGTAGAATAAACTGCAACTGTTCCTATACCCATCTCCTTACATGTACGTATGATACGTAAGGCTATTTCTCCTCTATTGGCTATAAGTACCTTAGAAAAAAGCTGGGGTTGTTTTACTGATTTTTTAACCATTGGGATCTACTAAGAATAATACCTGATCATATTCTACTGGTGATGCATCTTCTACCATCACCTGTACTACTTTACCTACGACTTCACTTTCTATCTCGTTAAAAAGTTTCATCGCCTCGACGATACATACAACTGAGCCTTCAGATATACTATCTCCTACTTTTACAAAAGGAGGTTTATCTGGACCCGCAGATCTATAAAATGTACCTACTATAGGAGATTTTACTTCTACCAGGTTATCCGTACTTATCTCTGCGGCAGCAGTTGCCTCTGGGGCAGCAGTTTTAGCAACAGCTGGAGCTACTGCAGGAGCCGGAGCTGTCTGCATAGATACCATAGGCTGTGGTGCAGCCATGACCGCTTGTTGCATGTTTCTTCTATACTTTTTAGTCCGTATAGAGATTTCAAAATCTTTTTTCTTAAGCTTTACTTCGGTAAGGTTAGACTTACCTACCAGCTTGATCAAATCCTGTATTTCTTTGAAAGTCATGTAGTCTATGATTTAATTCTTTCTACATAGGAACCATCTCTGGTATCCACTTTTACTTTATCACCTGTATTTATAAATATAGGCACTTTAATTTCTGCTCCTGTCTCTACAGTAGCAGGCTTGGACACGTTAGTGGCCGTATCTCCTCTTAATCCTGGCTCAGTATAGGTTACTTCTAATATGATATACTGTGGCATCTCTAAGGTAAGCGGAAGATCGTTATCTGAATCAAACAATACTTCAACATTCATACCTTCTTTTAACAATTTGGGATTGTCGATCATGTTCTCATTGAGAGCAGACTGATCGTATGTCTCATTATCCATGAAATGAAATCCCATATCATCTTTATAAAGAAACTGAAATTTTCTACGCTCGATACGTACGATATCGATCTTATGACTAGATGGCCACGTGTTATCCACTACTTTGCCATTTGTAATACTCTTTAATTTTGTACGCACAAAAGCAGGGCCTTTACCTGGTTTTACGTGTAGAAACTCTACCACTTTATAAATATCATTGCTATGTCTTATACATAAGCCATTTTTCATTTCTGATAAACTACCCATCTAATTCGTTTTTATTGTCGCAAATATAAATTTAAACAGCAACTATTTACTGCTAATATGCCCAAGTCAAATATGATGTACCCCAAGTGAATCCTCCTCCAAATGCGGTGAGCAATACTTTATCTCCTTTTTTGAGGCGATCTTCGTAGTCATTTAAGCATAATGGTAAGGTTCCCGCAGTAGTGTTTCCATACATCTCTATGGTCTGCATTACTCGTTCCTTGGGAAAATCGAGCATGCTGGCTACTGAATCTATAATTCTGAGATTTGCCTGGTGCGGCACTAACCAGGTTATATCATCTAAGCTTAAATCGTTTCTTTTTAATATTTCTTTGACTGTAGTCGTCATCCCCGTCACCGCTGCCTTAAAAACCGGTCTTCCATTCTGGAATACATAGTGTTCTTTGTTAGCCACCGTCTCTTCTGATGCAGGATACATCGATCCACCTCCTTTCTGGTACAGAAACTCGACTCCTGAGCCATCTCCTCTAAATACAAAGTCCTTCATACCATAACCCTCCTCGTTGGGTTCTAGTAATACTGCACCTCCTCCATCTCCGAATATCACACAGGTTGTACGATCTTCATAGTTTACGATACTGGACATCTTATCTGCACCGATAACGATTACTTTTTTGAGTGATCCTGTTTCGATGAACTTAGATCCAGTGGTCAGTGCATATAGGAATCCTGAGCATGCTGCATTTATATCATAGCAGAATGCATTATTTATCCCACACTTAGTTGCTGTAAGATTAGCACAATCTGGAAAATTATAATCTGCAGTCACTGTGGCACATATAACCATCTCGATCTCCGAAGGATCTGTATTGGTCTTTTCTAATAGACGCTTTACCGCTCCTGCAGCCATATCAGAAGTCGCCTTTCCAGGTTCCTTTAATATGTGTCTTTGCTTGATCCCAGTTCTGGAGGTAATCCACTCATCATTGGTGTCAACCATCTGCTCTAAGTCCTTGTTAGTAAGGATTCCTTCCGGTAAGTATGAGGCAACACCTGTAATTGCTGCTGAAAATAATGGCATAGTAGTAATCGATTAAAAGTGCTTTGAAGGTAGTTAAATTCTAAATATCCACTAGTTATAAGGACTCTAAAATATACCCCTACGCTAATATTAAATTTTAACATTTATACTTTTACACATGTATTAATAACTGATATATAATGATTTACACCTATACAAATCGTTAATACTTAAGCAATAACTTTCATATTACAGAAATCACTAATGTATTGGCACCTTATTTGGATATGGGTAGGAGACTAATAATCAATCAATTAAAATTTAAAAATATCAGTAATATGAAAAGTCTGAATTTAAATATTTCGAAAATGACTCTAAAAGCATTTTTATTGACCGCAATATTTGCAACAGCCATGCAAACCACCACTTATGCCAACAATATAGGAGGTCCTAGTTCAGTGGATTTCTTCAATGGTGATTTTGATACGGCCAAGACCAAAGCAGGATCTGAAGGAAAGCTATTTTTCCTCGATTTTTACGCTAACTGGTGCTTACCATGCAAGTGGATGGACCAAACTACATTTAGTGATAGTAGAATAGCGGGCTTGATGAATAGTAGTTACGTAGCTCTCAAAATGGATATCGATGAGATCGAAGGTTTTGAGCTAAAGACTAAATATGATGTACAATACCTCCCTACTATGCTCATCTTTAATTCCAAAGGAAAACTTATAGATCGTATAGAGGAAACCATGCCAGCTAATAGATTACTGGATATACTAGAATCTCACAACAGTTCGGCAAATAAGGTACAGATCACGTATTCAACGAATACCTCTCCGTCTCAACAGGGTACCAAAAAGACGACGACTCAACAAAATACGCAGTTCGATAATAAAGCATTACTAGATGGTTATGCATCCTCTAACGCCAATCGAATCTTCAGACTACAAATGGGCGTCTTCGATGATTACGAAAACGCATTCAAAACTGTAAATGGTCTTAAAGAAGAATTTATGGATCCTATCATCGTATTGAATGATTACCATAATGGTGGAGTGCGATATAAAATAATGATGGGTGAGTTTGAAACCATGGAGGAGGCAGAAGGCTACAGAAAAATAATCAAAAGAGATTTTAACAGAGAATCTATCGTACAATAATATAATAGCGTAAGAGGGGTCTTATCCCAAAAACAGTTCCCTCTTCTATTTTATTTGATTGATTACAGGCTGGACAGTAAACGGCCTGAAAGTTAAAAAGGAAACTAGAGCAATCTGGTTTCCTTTTTTTGTTTTTATGGATTATCCGAGTACCATCATCAGTGCTGGTTTTCAGCTATACTACCGAGAAAAGTCCCCTCCCCTATCGATCGTACTCCTGAAAATTATAAGAATAATCGGTATCCTATAAATGCGGAAACATACGCAAGGACTAGCATAACCACAAATTGTACGAGTGGATATTTCCATGAATTGGTCTCTCTCCTCACGATCGCCATGGTACTCATACACTGCAGTGCAAATGCATAAAACAGCAGTAAGGAAATGATGGTTGCATTATTATATCTCCGCTCTCCTGTCTCTGTATTAATCTCTTTTTCTAGTCGATTTTTTATCAGGTCTTCTTCATCAGATCCTACACTATAGATCGTGGCGAGTGATCCTACAAACACCTCTCTCGCAGCAAAGGATGATATGATGGCTATCCCCATCTTCCAGTCATACCCTAGTGGTTTTATAGCAGGCTCGATAAGCTTACCCATATATCCTGCATAGGAGTACTCTAACTTTACCGCATCCATGGATATAGAAGGATTGGTCATTTTGGCTGTAGCCAATTCTTTTTCAAAAAAACTCTCAGATTTTGGGCTGTGACCCGCCAAAAACCATAAGATCATCGATACGACGAATATGACTTTCCCAGCATCGATTACAAAAGCCTTAGTCTTAAGATATACGTTGTAAAAAACATTACGCCAGTTAGGTATACGGTATACAGGTAGTTCTAAGGACCATAAATCAGTGCTCTCCACTGTCGCTCGCCTATTAACAAAATAGGCCATCACCAAGGTCGCTACTACTCCGAGTAGGTATAATCCCAAAAGTAAAACACCTTGTAAATTAAAAAAGCCACTATCCTCCCCCGGAAACATAATCGCAATCAGGATGGTATATACCGGCAATCTAGCACTACAGGTCATCAGTGGAGATGCCATGATAACGGCTAGTCGTTCTCTGGGATTATTAATCATCCGAGCACTCATTATCGCAGGTATCGTACATGCCCAGCTAGACATGAGTGGAATTACACTCTGCCCACTCAAACCAAACTTGCTCAATAAACGGTTACTAATAAACGATATACGCGACAGATAGCCCGAATGCTCTAATATACCGAGCAAGAAAAACAAGATCGCTATCTGCGGTATAAAGATCAGTACCCCTCCGAGACCTGGAATGATTCCATCGCAGACCATATTTCCGAGCCATGAATCTCCGAGCATACCTCTACTCCACTCACTCAGCTTTAAAAAGCCCAGATCTATCCAGTCCATCGGAATCCCTGCAAAGTAAAATACTGCTTGAAAGATGATCAGCATCGTTAATAAGAACGTTGCAATACCGAATACCGGATGCAATAAAAAACGATCCCATTTCTTAGTAGACGCAAGGAAATTTTGCCTATTGGATAATGTGCTGATACAATTCCGGACAATAGATCCGATTATTTTTTGTCTTTTGAAAAAATCATCTTGATCCAACTGTGTATCACATATTGCAAAATTAGATATCCGATCAGCATATTTATTGACCAGTGAATCCCCTTCAAATTCGTCATAAAGACTACGACATACAGCATTAGGAATACTGAAGGTCTTTTTATTGATCGCTTTTAAAAGATCGTCTACCCCATCTCCATTTCTGGAGTTCATCATAACGACTGGACAACCGATGGTATCAGCCAGAAGACTCTGATCGACTTTGATATGGTTTTTATCAAGGTCGTCTTTAAAATTTATAAGTAACAAGGCCGGGATCTGAAGGTCTGCGATCTCAGAGAAGAGCAATAGGTTGTCCTCTAGCTGCATCCCATTACAGACGAAGATTATCGGACTTTTATTCTCGGCATATTCCAGTATCTGATCTCTGGATATCTCTTCCTCAGCACTTACTGTCCTTAAGGAATTAAGACCCGGAAGATCTATAATTTTATGGCTATGGAATGCTCCTACCTTACTCTCTACGGTAGCTCCACTATAATTGGCTATTTTTTGATTGAGGCCAGTAATGAGATTGAAGAGGCTACTTTTTCCAGAATTGGGCTTACCTACTAGTGCGATTTCTGACATGGTTAAATCTTTACTAGGTCTAGGAGATCAAAGTCTTTTTTATTGAGCGACAGCATTTTGCCACATATCGTAAAATTGATCAATCTAGCGTAGGAAGGACTATAATTCTTAGTCACGACTGATCCGAGAGCGATCCCATTACTGAGTAAAAAGTTTTTAAACTCTAGACTCCCATTTATGGAAATGATTAAAGCTCGTTCACCTTCATTTAAATTCATCAGCTAGGGGTAAGTTCTAGTGAGCAAAAGTAACTATTTTGATTTAATCTAAATAAGCTAAAGTAGAATTATTTGACTTCCGGACTTAGGTGTATTTTTGGGTCTATGATCGCTAAGCATATTATCGTACATGGTCGCGTCCAGGGGGTCGGTTATCGGTACCATACCCTCCTCTCTGCACAGAAAAACACCATTTCTGGATGGGTCCAAAATAATGAGGATGGTACTGTAGAGATCATGGCTCTAGGAACTAAGTCCGATATGGAAGCTTTTCTACTCAACTGCAAGACAGGTCCTAATCACGGCCGAGTGGACAAAATGGATGTTGCAGAAGCCGCAGTCAGTACCTTTACCTCATTCAAAATCATCAGATAAATGCATACGCGTACTCACTCATTCTATACCCGGGAAATCCAGATCTGCATCGTTATGCTCTGTATCGGTATCGCGTTTACGGTGCTTTATTATTTTGCCGATGATGTAGCTGCTCAGTATACCTATCTATTTTACACCTTACTCGGGTATGGACTGATCTATATATTCAACTACGGATATCGTTACCTCTTCTATAAAGTAAGATTAAAAAAGATCTCTAAAAACGAGCTCACTTCTAATGCAAAAAATGAAATGGAATGGCTCGAGGCCAAAATCAAAGAAGTCGAGTTCTTTAGAATCATCTTACAGATCATTCTAGCAATCGGAGCGATCATGGTCATCGTCGGCTTTGCAGGCTTTATGAAACAACTGATCGCGAGCTGCGGACTAGGCATTCTATTCGGTACGGCGATAT
>CALDEN010000368.1 GCA_937942405.1 uncultured Saprospiraceae bacterium | reverse complement strand
TCTACTCTCGCATTTCCAAAAAGGGATGTCTTTCCTTTATCCCCGGTCTTTGTATAGATTTTCATTCTTCTTTTTGATTTGCTTGATCGACATTATACCTATGTGTAGGGTCGTCTACTTTTACAATGTCTTGATTACGTATATCGGTCTCCACATTTCCATCTCTTAAGCGTATGATGCGGTGTGCATGTTCGGCGATATCGGGTTCGTGGGTTACGAGTATTACGGTATTTCCGTTTGCATGGATTTTTTCAAAAATACCCATAATTTCTATGGATGTCTTAGTATCTAGGTTTCCAGTAGGCTCATCGGCCAAAATAATCGCAGGATCATTTACCAGGGCTCTGGCTATGGCGACTCTTTGTCGTTGTCCTCCGGATAGTTCATTGGGCTTATGATCGATACGATCTCCGAGACCTACAGCTTCTAAAACAGCTTCTGCTTTTTCTAAACGGTCTTTTTTTGCTAAGCCAGAGTATACTAGAGGAAGAGCTACATTTTCTAAAGCCGATAATCGTGGCAATAGATTAAAAGTCTGAAATACAAATCCGATCTCTCGATTACGGACTTCTGCCAGTTCGGAATCATCCATCAAACTGACGTCTGTTCCATTTAACTGATAAGATCCCGACGTAGGCGAATCTAAACATCCGAGCAAATTCATCAAGGTACTCTTTCCAGATCCTGAAGGCCCCATGAGAGCGACATATTCGTTTTTATCGATATCGATAGAGATCTGTCTTAGAGCATGTACTTTTTCTGAACCCATGACATAGGTTTTAGACAATTTTCCAGTAGAGATTACCGATTCCATAAGATCTAGTATTTATTACACCACTAATTTACTCATCAATTCCACTTAATCGATTAATTAAATAGATCAGCATAGCCTAATATTCGTCCAAAATTAGCAAATTACATGTTCTTTAAAATAGACTTAAGCACCTAGTACACCGAATGAGCAAATCTGAGATCAAGCATGTCGCAATAGCCGGGAATATCGGTGCAGGAAAAACGACACTTTCTGCCCTTTTATCTAAGCATTATGGATGGGATGTCCATTATGAAGACACGTCTACTAATCCGTATCTAAGTGATTTCTATAATGACATGCATAGATGGTCTTTTAACTTACAGATTTATTTTCTCAATAGTCGATACAGACAGATACTGGAAATACGTGATGGAGACCGTACGGTGATTCAAGATCGTACGATTTATGAGGATGCAGAGATCTTTGCACCTAACCTGCATGCAATGGGGTTGATGTCTAAACGAGATTTTGAAAACTACAGAGACCTCTTTAAGTTGATGGTGTCACAGGTAAAGGGACCTGATTTATTAATCTATTTAAGATCTACTGTTCCGACACTAGTAAAGCACATACAGACCCGTGGCAGAGACTATGAAGGCAGTATGAGTCTAGATTACCTCAAGAAGTTAAACGAGCGGTATGAGTCGTGGATCAGCAATTACACCGAAGGCAAGCTGCTCATTATCGATGTAGATAATTTGGATTTTAAGAATAAGAAAGAAGATTTCGGTAGTATTGTGGAGCAAGTGGATAGAGAGATTCACGGATTATTCTAAGGCTATGTATCTAAATATCAAAGAAGAGCTAGAGCAAAGTCAGACTACCCTAGTGGCCGTATCTAAAACGAAGCCGATCTCTAGTATCCAAGAAATGTATGATCAAGGTCAACGGATTTTTGGAGAAAACCGAGTACAGGAACTGGTAGAAAAACAGGAAGCCCTTCCCAAAGACATCGAATGGCATCTAATCGGATCGTTACAAACCAACAAGGTCAAATTCATCGCTCCGTTTATCTCTCTTATACATTCAGTAGATAGTCTGCGTTTAGCACAAAAGATAAATGATGAGGCTCTAAAATCAGATAGAGTAATCGATATCCTACTTCAGATCAAAATAGCGACTGAGTTTTCTAAGCAAGGTATGGAGCCGCAAGTATTAACAGAACTTTTAGATACTGCTGCATTTTCAAAGCTTCCTAATATCAGGATCTGCGGACTTATGGGCATGGCGAGTTTTACAGATGATGAGGCTCAGGTGGCCAAAGAATTTAGAAGTCTTCAAAAAATATTTACTGGACTCAAAGAAACCCATTTTCCTTTTGCCCATTTCCAGCATCTATCTATGGGCATGTCCGGAGATTATAAACTCGCCATAGAAAATGGCTCTAATATGGTACGGATCGGTAGTTTGCTATTCGGTTCTAGAGGTAATACCAATTAACATTCAATGGTATTAAATTTTAACCAGCTTTATCCATGTAGTCCTAGCTCCTTCCTCAAGTTGTATCATATATACTCCTGTCGGATAATCGCTCAGGTCTAAATTCCCATTCATTTCTATTCTTCCAGATTCCAGTGGGACACCACTTGTACCATACAGTTGGTAATTGGTTTCCTTTTTGTTGGAAAAAGTAAAGGAGCCTGTACTAGGGTTAGGAAAGACTTCGATATTTAAAGTTTCTACGATGGAGTTATTTGTAGAGATGGTCACATCAGCGACGATATCGGTATTGTAAAAACTAAGACCACCTCGCTGATTACCTATGAGGATCTCTAGTAGATTGTCATTATCGATATCATATACTGCGACCGTTGTTGCCTCGCCTTCATAGAGATCTCCCAATCTTTCTTCTTCTATAGTAAATACTCCATCTAGGTTATTATCGATGTCTGAGTATAAACTGATCTTGCCATTTTT
>CALDEN010000367.1 GCA_937942405.1 uncultured Saprospiraceae bacterium | reverse complement strand
GGCTCTTCTTGGATAAAGGACAATAGCTCAAAACGTGATCGTCCTTGCAGTATAACAGTCGTACTGCCATCCGGCATTTTGAGGATTTTAAGAATCCTAGCGACTGTTCCTATCGTATGCAGATCTTCAATAGTAGGGTCTTCTGTATTGACCTCTTTTTGAGAAATCACGGCGATCATCTTACCTACTTTATTGGCTCGTTTTACGGCCTTGGTAGACTTATCTCTCCCTACTGTGATCGGTATCACGACTCCTGGAAACATCACGGTATTTTTGAGAGCGAGTAAGGGAAGGGTCTCCGATATCTCCTCTTTATTTATCGCATCCTCGTCCTCGTCTGCCACCGTAAACATCGGTGCCATCTCATTTTCATCCTCCGGTCCTGCAAATATCAAATCTTCGAACATATATTTATCTTTTATGCCACTATGGCATTATTTCTTTATTTATATCTAATACTACCTATAGGTCAACTACTGGACCATATGAATATAGAGGTGTTTTTGCTGTCTATTCTTCCGATATGCTCGTGAAAAGCGGACATTTTGTCTCTTTTGGATCATCAGTCATATCTATATATGAGCAGCAAATTATGCGTAATCCTCATCAGTGCGACGTAGCTTAACTGATTAAGTATGCTTATCTTAAAGATAATTTTAAGTATTACCACATTCTAAAACATACCAAGATCTAGGACCTATGATAGAAAACTTACCACATTGGATTAATATCGTTTTCATCGTAACGACCACTGCAACCATTGGATTATTTTATTATTCCAATAGCAGACCCACTAAAATTACTTTGCTCATTATTGTCTGGGCTATTATCCAATCTGTTTTGGCCTACATAGGGTTTTATGAAAACACCACTGACATTCCTCCTCGTTTTGGGCTGGTAATGATACCTACTATTGTTGTGATCATTTACAGTTTACTCCCTAATCAAAGGGCTTGGATTTTTAAAAACAGAGAGACATCTAAAAGCACTTTCTTACATACCGTAAGGCTTCCCGTCGAGATCGTTCTACACCTACTGTTTTTAAACGCAGCGGTTCCAGAACTGATGACTTATGCAGGTCGGAACTTTGATATACTTGCAGGTATCACCGCTCCGATCATCGGACTACTTTACATAAAAAACAAACTATCCAAAAAGCTACTTTTACTATGGAATGTGATCGGTCTGATCATGGTCAGTTTTATCCTTATCAATGGTCTCCTATCAGCTCCACTTCCTTTCCAGCAATTTGGTTTTGAACAGCCCAATATCGCAGTCATTTATTTTCCATTTATATTACTCCCAGCAGTGGTGGTACCGATCGTGATATGGACTCATTTGACGGATATATTGAAGTTGAGTAAAGAGATTAAAGCTGAGGTATAAACACAATGCACTAATAGACGGAAGATGATAAATTTTGAATCCAACCCTTTAGAAGGAAAGCTAGTACACCTAGTCCCACTTAACAAGGAACATCGTGATCCCCTTTTGGCTGCAGCCAATGATGGAGAATTATGGAAACTGTGGTATACCTCCGTACCATCTAAGGAAACGATCGATCAGTATATCGATGCCGCTCTAAAACAACAAGCAAACGAGTCTTCGATCCCTTATGTCATCATTGAAAAAAGCAGCAATAAAATTATAGGCTCGAGTAGGTATTGCAATATCGACTCCGCTCATCGAAGACTTGAAATCGGCTATACCTGGTATGCTCAGTCCTACCACAGAACTGGCATCAATACAGAATGTAAATATCTATTACTCAAAAATGCTTTTGAAAATTTCAAGACGATCGCCGTAGAGTTCAGAACACACTGGCACAATCATACTTCTCGTAATGCCATACTCAGACTCGGGGCCAAACAAGATGGAGTACTCCGAAGTCATCGGATATTATCAGATGGCAGCTTACGCGATACCGTGGTCTACTCCATAATCGAAGCAGAATGGCCTAGCGTAAAGACATCCTTAGAACACAAAATGTCCAAGTACTAGAAGCAATCATTTTCCTCGACCTGAGTCATATTACATCAACCTACTAAAGAACCCGATTTCAATTCCTCTACTACATCAGGGTTTAATAAGGTAGAGATGTCTCCTAAATTAGATGTATCCTTACAGGCAATTTTTCGTAAGATTCTACGCATGATTTTGCCTGATCTTGTTTTGGGCAATCCCGTGACAAACTGTATTTGATCTGGCTTGGCGATGGGTCCGATTTCTCTTTTTACGACATCGAGTATTTCTTTTCTGAATGCATCATCCAGCTCCTTTCCCTGACTTATGACATAGGCATAAATTCCTTGCCCTTTTATATCATGTGGGTACCCGACTACGGCAGACTCGATTACATCTGGATGCTCGTTGATGGCATTTTCGACCTCAGCAGTTCCCATACGATGACCAGAAACATTGATCACATCATCGACTCTACCAATGACTCTGATTCTACCTTCTGCATCTTTTCTCGCTCCATCACCGGTAAAGTACATATCTTCAAAAGGGGCAAAATACACTGTCCGACATCGCTCATGGTCTCCATAGGTCGTCCTGATCATAGATGGCCATGGATGCTTTATACACAGAAGGCCCTCGACATCATTACCTTCTAAAATCTGTCCCTCGGCATCTACTAGAACAGGCTGTACTCCTGGCATCGGATAAGACGCATAGGTAGGTTTAGTATCTGTTACGCCAGGGATCGGAGTGATCATAATACCCCCCGTCTCCGTCTGCCA
>CALDEN010000366.1 GCA_937942405.1 uncultured Saprospiraceae bacterium | reverse complement strand
TCCAACACAAGTTCTCTAGCTCATTTTATAAAGCGTTTTTATAATCGATGCGATGCATTCTACTTTATGAAATATCTCCATTACATGAGAGATCATTTACATGAAAATGTAAGTTCTCTCGAAAGTGGCAATGCACTTCTTAGTCAATTAGGAAAATCTCCTGTTGCCACAAGTTTAGAATGTCTAATGGCCTTTAGAGAACTCGACAAGTCTCATACCAATTAATGTAAGGCAGATCTGATGACCAGGCCTTTGAGTATTTCTCCTTCTATCTCTATCCAGTGACGTAGACGATCATAGGTCTGATCTTTATCGAAGTAGTTAAGAGCCATTTTTACATAGACATTTCCATGTTTTGCTTCACTGATCCAGAGCATTTTGTAAAACTTCTGCATGGCTTCATCCTCTTGATGATCAGCGACCATTTTAAAACGTTCTGCTCCACGAGTTTCCACAACAGATGCGACGAGTAGACGATCTAAAAAACGCTCTTTCCTTCCTGAGTGCATTTGTTTGAGTAGACCTTTTACATAGGGGTCTTCTTGCATTTTGGCCGGAAGGCCGATCCCTCTGCTTTCCATGACATCATAGACCATCTTAAAATGTTCTAACTCTTCGATCCCTATATCTATGAGCTCTGGAATGATTTCCGGTTTATCTGGATATTTGGCCACCATACTCATCGCCATTGCAGAAGCCTTGCGTTCGCAATCTGCATGATCTTGAAGGAAAGTAGGGAAGTCACCCATGACCGCTTCTATCCATTCTGGAGAGCTGGGTACGATCACATCTAGATTCAGTTTCATAGCATCTTTTTAGATTCAGCAAAAATGATCAAATCTTAATGAAAGACCTAAATCTAGTTCTCATAAATAACATATTATATTTTTTCGTAATATGTTGGCATGTATTTTGCTTCTTTGCTTATACACATTTGACTAAATAGAAAGCACCCTTAATCTTTCATCAGTTCTTTTGGATAACACCCTTATGTAATCTCAAAAAGAATGAAAAGATTATATGTTATAGGGTTGCTTATCGCATGCATGTCTTCAGGGGCATGTGCACAGATTTCAACAAAAACAAAACCGAGTACGAAACCTCCTAAAAGGGATCGGATAGACATGGCCATGGACCAGGAGTCCTTGATGACCATGGATCCATCTACAGGACGTGTCTCTAAACGATCCTTACTAACGGCTAAAAAGCTGCTAAGTGAGACAGCCGTTAATAGGTCCACTTCATTTAATTGGCAAGAGAGAGGTCCTAATAATGTAGCCGGTAGGACTCGAGCGATCATTTATGACTTAAATGATGGGGCCGGCCAGACGGTCTTTGCGGCAGGGGTCTCAGGCGGGCTATGGAAAACCAATAATATAAAATCTACCAATCCCAATTGGCAAGCCGTAGATGACTTTTTTGGGTCATTGGCGATATGTGCCATTGCTCAAAATGCTCAGAATCCCGATGAAATGTATTTCGGTACTGGGGAGGGATACTTTGGCAATAATAGTAATCCGGGAGTAGGAATATGGAAATCTACCAATGGAGGTAACTCTTGGAACTATTTAAATTCTACCAATACAGGGAACTTTGATTTTGTACAGAATATAGCTGTAAATGATCAAGGGGATGTTTTTGTTTGTACTAAATCTGGACTCTTTAAATCTATAAATGGTGGCTCTTCATGGAATAAAATATTAGGGAAGAATACATTTGCTACTTCTGATAATGTAAACGATATCACAATTTCTGGAACTAATATTTTTGTCACAATTGGTCTCGATGACCAAGACGGAATCTATAAATCTATAGATAGTGGCAACAGCTGGACTAAGCTGACAGGAGGACTTCCTACACAAAATTATGCCCGTATAGAGATTGCCATTGCCTCATCTAATACTTCAGTTTTGTACGCTCTTTTTGAAAAGGCATCAGATTCTAGATGTTTAGGAATCTATAAAACGATCGATGCAGGGACATCATGGACGAGTGTGGCAAATCCTCCAGCTTATGGGATGGATAATTTTGCTAGAAATCAAGCATGGTATAACCTGTCGGTGGCAGTAGATCCTACCGATGCAGAGCATGTTATAATCGGAGGGGTAGATTTATTGAAATCTGAAGATGGCGGTAATTCATGGACACAACTCTCTACCTGGATAGAAGACGGTCCTCATCCTCAGGTTCACCCCGATCAGCACGTCCTATTATTCAATCCGCATAATGGAAACGAGCTCATCGTAGGAAATGACGGCGGAGTATGGCTTAGTAGCAATGTAGCAAATGCAGCCACAACATTTAGTGAAAAGAATACAGGACTTAACATCACTCAGTTTTACAAAACAGCAATACATCCCGATGCAGGTTCTGATTATTTTTTGGCTGGAGCCCAAGATAATGGATCACATAAATTTACTTCTACAGGTATAAATAGTACCACAGAAGTAACTGCTGGGGATGGGGTTTCTTGTTATATAGATACAGATGATCCACAAGTTCAGATTACATCATACATTCATAATAACTATTTTGTTTCAACGGATGGAGGCAATAGTTTTGACTATTTAGAACTCAATAACTATGGCTTCTTTGCCAATCCCAATTATTACGACTCCGATCAAAATATTCTATATGCAAGCTCTTCAGAAGGCAATATCTTAAGATGGAAAGACCCACAAAATAAGATCCCAGCTTTTCAGCATATAATTGTTACCGCATTGAGCGGTCAGAAAGTATCCTTTCTCAAAGAATCACCCAATAATCCAGATCGATTATATGTAGGTACATCTGAAGGAGATGTAATGTATATCGATGGGGCCGATAATGGAATTTTTAAGTCCGCTACCGTTTTGAAAAATGGGAATAATGGTTACGTGTCGAGTATCGATATAGAAGATGGAGATGAGGATCATATCGTGATGTGCTATAGCAACTATGGAATGCAGTCTGTTTTTGAAACGACAGATGGAGGTGCCAGCTGGTCTAATATAGAAGGCGATCTCCCAGATATGCCGATCAGAGATATCATGATGAATCCTGAAAGCCCTTATGAACTAATAGCTGCCACAGAGCTAGGCGTCTGGAAATCTGAAGAGAGTAGATCTGGTGGTGTACACTGGGATCCAGAGAATGTAGGTATGGCTAATGTAAGGGTAGACGATCTAGTATATCGAGTGTCAGACGGAGTATTGGCAGCGGCCACACATGGTAGAGGCCTGTTTACCACTACCTTAGAATCTGAGAATCTAGTCCCAGTAGACATTATATACTTCGATGTGTCTTATGATAAGTCAGAAGAGCTCATCGCCTTAGAATGGCAAGTGGCCAATGAGGTAAACGTAGATTACTACCTGGTACAGAAGTCTTTTGATGGAGAGCAATGGGATGATTTAGAAGAGCTCGAAGCGACGAATACACCATCCGTACAGACCTTAAACTACGATGATAGGGATCTGTACATCAGTAACTACAACTATTACTATCGGATCAAAGTCATTGATTACGATGGTTCTGAAAAATACACAGAGATTAGATCGGTCTACCTCGAAGACTTAAACTTTAATTCTGGACTAGTAGTCTATCCTAATCCATTTCAATATGAGATTTTTCTAGAAAACATTCAAGATTTTAAAAGCTTCATAATAAGTGATGCCTCTGGTAAGATGGTTATGAATATTGAAGCAAACTCAGAAGGAGTAATAAACCTAGGACATCTTGCTGATGGTATATATTATTTATCCTGGATCGCTCTCAATGGAGATAAAGGTGTCCGAAAACTCTTAAAGCAGAATCGGTAGATTTATAGGTCTAAAAGAAATATTTTTTGTGTAAAGTGTGTGAACTCAAATTTGAAAAAAGGTGGTCTCTAAGACCACCTTTTTTATTTCTATCCACGGATAATAAATATATAAACCAGAGCCAATGCGACTAGAGTAATAATACCGACCCACATAAAAAACTGTTTTTCTTGTCTCTTTAGTTTTGCAGCTTCTCGTTGTTGTTTTTTAGATTTTGACATAATAGTTCTTCATTTAGTACGAACCTAAATTATCATTTTTTTTTGAAATCAACCATATCTTCTCAATTGATCGTAATAATCTACGATACGTTCATCTACTCGGATGTCTGATGGCTTGAGATCATTTTTCAGTACGATCCCTCCTAAGGTTCTGCATCTCGAGAGTGCGACATACGATTGTCCATACTCAAAAGCCCCTCTACCGAGGTCTATAATGACTCTGTCGAAGGTTTTACCCTGACTTTTATGGATCGTAATCGCCCATGCGAGTTTTACAGGATATTGCTTGAATGTCCCGACGACCTTAGATTTTATCTTGCTTCTGTCTGCAGGATCGAGGTCGTACTTGAGTATTTCCCATTCTAGTTGGGTCAGTTCCAGGATCTTATCTGCTCCATTGAGGTCTTTGATCTTTACGTGGATGTGGTCATAATCGATGGCTACGATTTTTCCGATCGTTCCGTTTACAAAGTTTTTGTCAGGATCGTTTTTTATAAACATTACCTGAGCATGCAGTTTTAATCCCAGAGATGCTTCAGTGGGATAGAGCTTAGGGTTGAACTCTCCCGTAATGGC
>CALDEN010000365.1 GCA_937942405.1 uncultured Saprospiraceae bacterium | reverse complement strand
CCATATCCATAGACTACATCATATTTAGTCTCTGTGTGACGTACTCTGACGCCTGTATGTCCAAAAGTAGAATACAACTGATCTCCAGAATCACAGGTAAGGATGGAGATCTGAGGAACCTCTGCTCTAACGGAAGAATTAAAAAATAGAGATACGAAGCACAGAGAAATGAATAGAATTAAAGAACGCATACATTACAATTTATAAGCCCGTTACTCAATCTCAAACGAATTAGATAAAGAATCTGTACTCTTTAGAATGAAATCATTTATCCCAACAGGACAAATTATGCCTACTTAATAGACATTCCATTAGGCCAGCCATCTTCTGGAGATACGAAGCCGAGTTGGCCATTTTCGCCTTCTGCCATGAGGATCATTCCTTGTGACTCTACCCCACGTATTTTACGAGGAGCGAGATTAGCGAGTAAAGACACTTTCTTACCGATGACCTCTTCAGGGCTGAAGTGCTCAGCGATACCTGATACGACTGTACGTTGTTCGTACCCTAGATCGATGGTCAGTTTAAGTAACTTATCTGCTTTTTTTACTTTCTCTGCAGTGAGTATGGTTGCCGTTTTGATTTCCATTTTCATGAATTCATCAAAGGCGATATTTTCTTTTTCTTCTGGCTTTTCTAGGGTCGCAGCAGCTCCTACTGCGGCAGCAGACATTGCGGTAAGCTTAGCTACTTGACCTTCTATTATCTCATCATCTATACGAGAAAATAAGTGATCTGATGTACTAATCTGATGATCCTTTTGTATCAAGTGATTTCCTTCTGCCAGATCATCCAATAGCGAAAGTAATTCTCCTTTTTCCTCTACGAGAGGTAAGTTTAATAGCTTTCGGATCTTATCCGAACTCTCAGGCATAAATGGCTTTATCGCAACACTGAGTGCCGTGACGTATTGTAGACTGAGGTTCATGACTGCTTTTACAGACTCCTCATCTTCTTTGATGCGTTTCCATGGTTCGTTAAACTGTAGGATCTGATTACCATTGGATGAGATATCCATAACGGTATTCATTGCAGATCTGAAATCATATGATCGTACATGATCACAGTACACATGCAGCTTATCGAATAAACTCAATAATTCCGAATCATGATAGCTCGTCTCTACCTCTCCCAATACACCGACCAGGTCTTGATTTTCATCAAAATCCGGCACTTTCCCTTCATAATATTTATTGACGAGAACGACTACTCTGTTTACGTAGTTAGCAAGATTATTTACGAGCTCGTTATTATTATAGTCTTGGAATCCTTTCCATGTGAACTCGCTGTCTTTAATTTCCGGCATATTTTTAACCATTGCGTACCGCAGAGCATCTATATGCTCTGGCATTTCATTAACAAATTCATGAACCCATACTGCCCAGTTTCGAGAGGTAGAAATTTTCTTGCCTTCTAGATTTAAAAACTGATTAGCAGGAACATTATGGGGTAAGATATAGTCACCGTGAGCTCTTAGAATCGCTGGAAAAATAAGGCAATGGAAAACGATGTTATCCTTACCTATAAAATGAACTAGCTGAGTCTCCTCATCTTGCCAGTATTCTTTCCATTCCTTTCCAGTGTCTTGAGCCCACTGTTTTGTTGCTGAAATGTAACCGATCGGTGCGTCTAACCACACGTATAGTTTCTTTCCTTCTGATCCTTCGATCTCTTTAGGCACATCTACGCCCCAGCTCAGATCTCTCGTCATCGCTCTCGGGTGCAGTCCGCCTTCTATCCATGATTTGCACTGACCTAGTACATGGTTTTTCCAGTCATCTGGATTATGTAATTCTTTACCATCTAGTTTTCCTGTCTCGATCCATTCTTTGAGCCACATCTCGTACTTATCTAATGGTAAGAACCAGTGTGTCGTCTTTTTAAGCACAGGAACATTTCCTGTAATGGTCGATAAGGGATTTATCAGTTCTGTAGGGCTTAATGCCGACCCACAGTTTTCGCACTGATCTCCATATGCTTCTTCATGAGCACATTTGGGACAGGTTCCTTTGATATATCTATCTGCTAGAAATTGATTGGCCTCTTCGTCGTAATATTGTTCTGATTCTTTTTCGACGAATTCCCCATTGGTATTGAGTGTTCTGAAAAAGTCTTGAGAAGTCTGATGATGCAGTTCTGACGATGTACGGTGGTACATATCAAATGAGATTCCTACCTTCTCAAAAGTGTCTTTAAACATCTCGTGATACCTATCGACTATTTCTTGAGGGGTTTTTTCGTCTTTAGCAGCTCTAATGGTTATCGCTGCCCCATGCTCATCTGATCCACAAATAAAGCCGACATCTTTACCCATCAGTCGCAGAAATCGTACATAGATGTCTGCAGGCAAGTATGCTCCCGCTAGATGGCCTATATGCAATGGTCCATTGGCATATGGTAAGGCAGAAGTTACAAGATGTCTTTTAAAGTTACGCATTAAAAAAAATAATATACGAAGATAGACAATATGACCACTTTAGTGAATATTGCACCTATTATTATTACAGCAATTTT
>CALDEN010000364.1 GCA_937942405.1 uncultured Saprospiraceae bacterium | reverse complement strand
ATAAAATTCACCTCCAGGGCTAAAACTCTCGGCTGTATAAGTAATGGTGGTGTTTTCACAGACTTTCTCACATCCATTAGAGCTAGAATTGGAGGGGCAATATTCTTTAGCATCAGAAAATATCTCTACAAATCCTTGATCCCATATAAAAAACACCTCGCTCAAATAGGGCAAAGTATTGCCATCGGGACCAATAGAATAGGAAACGACCGTACCATTCCAGTCATAAAAGCTAACCTGCAGCTCGTAGGTACCCGACCCTACATAGATATCTATACAGTTACTTAAACTATCCACTTGTTCTAGTGAAAGTCCATTTAATACCCAGTTATATCCAGCTATCTCCTGAGGTGCGGGTTCTACACAGGCATAAACATAACCTTCACATTCTTCGATGGATAAAACCAGTTCCCATTCCTGGGCGGTGGAGACTAGTGATAGGAAACAAGCTAGGACTAAAGTTGAAATCGTTTTTTTCATAATGGTGGGGTTTTTAAGGGAGCACATACACTAGAGACTATTGGGAAAGTATACGCTGCATCGGCCCAAAAATTTAACATTACGCATTAGATAAAAGCAAATTTGAAAAAACCACCAATTCAGCTACCTTTGCAGGGCTTTTTAAAAAGCGATAATATTTTAAAGAATTATACACAATGGCTTTAATAGGAACGATAAGAAAGAATTTTTGGTTTGTCTTGATCCTTTTAGGTTTTGCTCTAGTAGCATTTCTTTTTATGGACATTTTCGGAAATCAAAGCATAGGCACCTCAGCCTCAGGTCCTGCAATGGGAGAAGTAGCTGGAGAAACAATCAGCTATAATGACTTTAGAAGAGCAGAATCTGCTTTATATAAAGGAAGTTCAGCTAACCAATTTGTGATTCAAAACTCACTATGGGACTTTTTCGTTGAGAAAGCTCTCGTAAACAAAGAGGCATCAGCACTCGGTGTAGATGTGAGTAAAGAAGAGCTTAGAGACTTAGAGTTCGGAGCTAATCTGCACCCGCTTATTCAGCAGAACTTTAGAAACCCTCAAACTGGTCAGGTAGATATGGCTCAGTTAAATGAGATCAAAAACGCCATCGATAACGATGAGTTTACCAATACGGACTTTAGAGCGTACTGGGCAGAACAAGAAAAACAAATCGTAAAGGACCAAAAGCAAGCAAAATTAAATGCTATGGTTTCTAAAGCAATGTTTACTCCTACATGGATGGTAAATAAGCTAGGAAGCCAGAGTAGTGCCAATGCATCGTTTGAGTACGTTAAAGTACCGTTTGACTACATCCCAGATACAGATGTGGATGTTTCTGATGCTGCGATAAGCTCATACCTTAAATCCAATAGTGCAAAGTATACCAACGATAAAGAAACTCGTCGTGCTGAGTATGTAGTATTTAATGTAGTAGCTACTGCTGCCGATTCTATGCTTAATAAAGATGCACTAAATGTAAAAATCGCAGAATTCAAGACTACTCAGAGTGATTCGATCTTTGCCGCTAATAATAATGGTAGTTATGTAAACTACTACGCTAAGAGTTCTGAAATGCCTGCAAATCTACAAGAAGTAGTAGGTGGAATGAATAATGGAGATGTATACGGACCATATATCGACAATGGCTTTTATACTGCATTTAAATTGATCGATAAGAGATCTGTTCCAGATTCTGTAAAAGCAAGTCATATTCTTAGACAATTTGCTCCTACAGATCTAGCTGGAAAAGATGCTGCTAATGCATTGGTAGATAGCTTAATGACGGAACTAAAAGCTGGTAGAGCTAAGTTTTCTGATCTTGCGGAAGAATTTAGTCAAGATCCAGGATCTGCTTCTAAAGGTGGAGACTTAGGATACTTTACTCAAGGATCTATGCTTCCTGAATTTAACCAAGCTTGTTTCTTCGGACCAGAAGGAGGATACCAGAAAGTAGCGACTAGAGCAGGTATACACATCATCAATGTAAGAGATCAAAAGTATATCGATAGAGAGACTAAATATAAAACTGCAATCATCAGAGTTCCGATCACTCCATCACAGGATACACAGGATGCATTATATTCTGATGTAACGGACTTAGTAAGTCAAAACAAAACGATCGATGCTCTAAAAACTGCTGTAGCAGCTAAAGGCCTATCTACAGAATTTTCTGCATTTGTAAATCAAAACGATTTTACCGTAGGAACACTAGGTAGTGAGCAGACTTCAAGAGATATCGTAAAGTGGTTGTTTGATTCAGATACGGACGCTGGAGAAGTGTCTGCTGAAGTTTACGAATATTCTGACCCTAATCTGTATTATGATAACAAATACGTAGCTGTAGCTTTAAATGCAGTAAGTCCTGCAGGTCTTCTTTCTGTAGATGCAGCAAGAGATCAAGCGGAGTTTTTGGTTAAGAACCAATTAAAAGGAGAAAAAATAGCTGCACAGGTTTCTGCTGGAGCATTATCAGACATCGCGAGCAAATTTGGACAGACGGTTCAAAGTGTAGCTGCTGCCAATATGGCTTCTACAAATATCACTGGACTAGGTAACGAACCTAAAGTAATCGCAGCTGCTATGAATGGTGAGCTTAACGCCAACTCTGGTGCAATCGTAGGTAACAGTGGTGTATACATCATCAAACCTACGAACAGAACGGAAGGTACAGCTGCTAATGTTCCTGCTCTAAGAAGCTCTACAAATGCTGCTTCTAGAACGAGAGTAACTACTGGTTTGATCAATTCGATCAGAAAAAATGCGAAAATCGAAGATAGCCGATTGGCTCTAGATATGTAATCGTATTTTTCAATAGATATAGAAAGGCTCAGCAATTGAATTTGTTGAGCCTTTTTTTGTTTGGTGGTTTTGTTTGAAAACATTCTTTATTCTTTACCAAACTTTGTCATTCCAATCGAGCGGAGCGAGCAGAGGCTTGCCTGCCGATGGTAGGAATCTTTGTCCTCTGAAATAAAATCTTTATCCTGTAAAAACTGCATACTCCTTTTGCGACTATACTTCGACTTCAAAACACAAAGATGTTTCGGCAAGCTCAACATGACAAAAATGACATGTACCTTTTTAAAACTTGTTCCGTTCAAAACGATGCCTTTTTCTCCATCCTCTTTGTCATTCCGATCGAGTGAAACGAGCAGAGGCTTGCCTGCCGATGGTAGGAATCTTTGTCCTCTGAAAAATACATGCTCCTTTTGCGACTAAACTTTGTCCATCT
>CALDEN010000363.1 GCA_937942405.1 uncultured Saprospiraceae bacterium | reverse complement strand
TCAGCGTCAGCATCTGAAATCGTCTCAGGAGTGATACAGGATATGGATCGAGGAGTAATCATAGGGCAGCGTAGTTTCGGGAAAGGTTTAGTCCAAAATCATAAAGAGGTAGGGTATAATAACCGGATCAAAGTGACGACCTCTAAATACTACATACCGAGTGGCAGATGCATACAAGGAGTAGAATATGAGGATGGAGAGCCCGTAGATATTCCAGATGATCAGCGTAGTACCTATTATACTAAAAACAGAAGACCAGTCCTAGATGGGGGAGGAGTGACACCAGATGTACGGCTAGATGCGGTAAAATATAGTAATGTCGTAAAAGGCCTGAAAAGTCAAGACATGATCTTTAAGTATGTAAATCAGTGGTGTAGCAAACATGATTCTATACAGCCGATCGGTGAGTTTGCATTTACAGAATACGAGGATTTTAAAGCGTTTTTGAGCAAAAATCAGTTTGAATACGAGTCTGAGACCGAGAGATTTCTAAATAAGGCGATCAAAGAATCCAAAGAAGAATATGCAGCGATCAGTCCATTAATCGAGTCATTAAAAGCCAAAATTGCTGCCGAAAAGCTAAATGATTTAGTAGATAGTAAAGCTCAGATAGTAGATATTATCGAGAAAGAAATCGCTACTCGATATTACTACCAGACTGGAAAAGTACAGCAAACGCTAGGAAATGATGATGAAATTAAAGAGGCCATTGCCGTATTAAAAGACAAGAATAGATATAACCAGATATTGAAAAAAGGATAGTGAGTCGAGTATTAATTTTAGAAACCTCCACTGCCGTATGTTCAGTGAGTATCGTAGATAAAGACAGCATCTTAGTAACCAAGGAAACGAGCGAGCCATACTCACATAGTAGCTTGCTATCTGTCAAGATTCAAGAAGCATTAGATGAACTGGGAATTAAAGTAAAAGACTTATCAGCAGTCGCAGTAAGCTCAGGCCCAGGAAGTTATACCGGACTACGTGTAGGGAGCTCTACAGCCAAGGGCCTCTGTTTTGGGGCAGATATACCACTCATATCGCTAGATACGCTTAAAGGGCTCAGCTATGCCCCTCATGCTCTACAACCGACTAAGAATAACTATCTCTTCTCCGCAATCGATGCCAGAAGAGATGAAGTATATGCTGCAGTCTATGATCCTAACCATCATTTACTACTGCCTGGAGCCCCTGTAATTCTCGATGGAAGTAGTTTTAACCGGTTTAGACAAGAGAATGCCATCTGGCACTTTAGTGGAGATGGTGCTGAGAAAGCCGTCGAGCTCGTAAATTTTCCAAATTGCCAATTATCCAGTCCGACATCTTCGTCCATTTTCTTCCATAAGATGGCTATGAATCTCTTGAGAGCTGAAAAATTTGAGGATATAAAATACTTTGCTCCGAACTACTTTAAAGCTCCCAATATTACCAAGTCCAACAAACCGCTGATTTAGAGAACATTAAGCATCTAATTTTATTGTTATTATAATAGTTGTTTAATAAAACGTGTTTTGGCACAAGATTTGTCAAATAGGAATAGTAAACCGTGAACTATCTAACAAATTTTATTACCAACCGATGATGAGAAATAAAAAGAACGAAACTGTTACTCTTAAAAAAGGCGGGAAGGAAGTACAACTCGATTATGCTGACCTGCGTAAAGCAGTATTAGTATTAAGAGCTGTAAACCACAAGCTGAGACAGAGAATAATTGATTTGCTCGAAGATAGTGACACCATGACGGTAACTGATATTTATATCAAATTGAGACTGGAGCAGTCTGTAGCTTCACAACATTTAGCGATTCTTAGAAGAGCTGGAGTTGTAATTACAGAGAGACAAGGGAAATTTATTTACTATTCCCTAGATCAGTCGAGATTAGAGCAAATATCTAAACTTGTTGAGGAGTTAGTCGCTTAGACCAATTTTCAAGCTCGTAATCTATTGATTTACAGGTATTTAGAAATACATACTTAGAGGATAGATTAAAAAAATATACACTAGACCTAGTTAGAATCCTTTTAGCAAGGAAGACATATTAAAAATTTCTTTAATATTTCTTTGCTAAAAGGATTTTTCTATTGATATTTGAGCAACGGTCAAATTGGAAATAAGATATAACTACAAAAATGAAGAAGACTAAGGTAATCTTCGACAACGAGAAATTGGAATTCTCTTGCGAATTAATGAGAGCATTGGCCCATCCCTTAAGACTAAAGATTTTAGAGTTTATTGACAGGAATGAGAAAATTAACGTCAATAAGATCTACAATACTTTACGAATTGAACAGTCTATTACGTCACAGCATTTAAGAATATTAAAGCTTGCTGGAGTCGTGTCTGCCGACAAAGTCGGAAAGTACATGATTTACAACATCAACTATGATATTCTTGAACGTGCAGAACGAGCAGTTAACAACTTCCTCGGTAAGAAGTAATACCCTTTAATTCGTCAGAGGTAGAATAAAACCTCTTGCGGATGAATTTGAGACTTTCACTAGCATGATATTATTTATCATTCATGGTAGTAGTCTGTAATGTTCTTTTTAGGAATACGTTTTAATGCTCAGAAACGCTCTCTTCTGTTTTGAAGAAGCTTCTATGAAATAATAATATACTAGCTACACCACAAGTGATTGCGGAGTCGGCTATGTTAAATACAGGTTTAAAAAACTGAAAACTTTTACCCCCGAAATAAGGCATCCATTCTGGCCATGTCGTATTTACCATCGGGAAGTAAAGCATATCGACTACATTACCATGTAGAAACGAGGAATACCCTCCACCTTCCGGCATAAATATAGCCAGATCTCGATGATGGAAACTACTCCTAGAAAACACCATCCCATAAAAGGCACTATCGATCATATTACCGATCGCACCAGCTACGATAAGTCCAAAACTGAGGACTAAACCCATAGACTGCTTAGCTCTGATCAGTTCTCGCAATAGATATATCAGAAATCCAATCATGATTATTCTGAATACACTTAAAAAGAGT
>CALDEN010000362.1 GCA_937942405.1 uncultured Saprospiraceae bacterium | reverse complement strand
TATAGAAATCACTGATGAGAGCACGATCTCTTTGATCTGCATCTCTACAAGTTCTTTAGAAAAGTAGGCTCGCCCGAGTAGGTGATAGTCCTTAAAGTCATACGCGGCGAGGAGACCATACATTTTATTGATCAGTTCCTCAGAATCTTCTAGCCCGATCGTCTCTACGGTTTTGATAGATACGATCATAGAGGTGGCGGACTCGTTGATGAGGAACCCTTTGAACCGTTCGTCTTCTAGGATGTTTTTTTTGTCCTGTGCATATTTGGATGGATCGCCTCTGTGAATGATCGGTACCGTCGTCACTCCGAATGGTGTCTTGAGCGGCATCTTAGTCTGGGTAAGCGACTGTGCAGCGACTACATGCGGCAGTCCTTTACAATCCACAGAAAATTCATGGAAGCGATTGAGAAAGCTAGAGTCAAAAACACTCCCTTCGTTTTCGATAGCGAGTAAGAGGAAGTTATCATCCGTCTCAAACTCCTCGACAAAGTCTAAGAAAAAAGCCAAGTCTTCGTCCCCTTCCGGAAAAAACTGCTCAAAACTAAATGTAAACTTTAAGCTCGAGGCAAAGAAGGTCATCACGACAGTCAGAGCTATAAAGACCCAAATAATGGGTTTCCGGTTTTTTAAAAAGAGATCTTTCATACGTCTAGTTTCCAACAAACCACTTCATAATTGGTTTCGATCAAAGCCCTTATATTTTTAAGTCTGAATGGCTAGTTTTACGCTTTCAAAGATTAAACCATTATTATGAAAGTCTGTGTCTATTGTGCCTCTAGTAAACTGATCCCTCAATCCTATCTCGATCAAACGGCAATATTGACTCGGCTGATGGTAGAAAATGGGCATCACATCGTCTACGGTGGAGGCTCTAGGGGGCTCATGGGACAGGTCGCCGACACCTGCTTATCTAATAGTGGCAAGATAATGGGCATCATTCCAGGCTTTATGAAAGAGGTCGAATGGGATCATAAAGGGGTCGAGGATATGATCATCGTCGAGGATATGGCAGAACGTAAAAGTCTATTTTTAGAGCATTCAGATATTTTGCTGACTCTGCCTGGAGGAGTCGGTACATTAGAAGAACTGTCAGAAGCTCTGAGTTCTAAACGGCTCTCACTGATAAAGCATCCGATCATCATTGCCAATTTTGATGGTTTTTATGACGAGTTTCTGGTCTATTTAAATAAGATGGTCGACGAGCGATTTATGGGTGAGCAGGGCAGAGATTTATGGATAGAGATAAAAAAGCCAGAGGAGATCATCGATGCCATCAATAATGCTCAACCATGGCCTGACAATGTTCCCAAAACCGAAAGTTTTTAAATCATGCTGATCCATTATCCTTCTAATAAGCTCGTAGCCGGTTGCGATGAGGCAGGCAGGGGATGTCTGGCTGGTCCTGTGTTTGCAGCAGCGGTGATCTTACCAGCCGATTACGATAATCCTGATCTGGATGACTCCAAAAAAATAAAAAACCGCGAGCAGAGAGAGATACTCCGCAAGGACATAGAAGAGAAGGCTCTGTATTATGCTGTCGCAAAATCATCTCCTCGTGAGATCGATAAGATCAATATCCTCAATGCTTCATTTGCCACGATGCACAAGGCGGTCAAAAAACTAAAAACGACTCCAGAGCTATTATTGATAGACGGCAATCGATTCAATCCATACAAGAAGATCCCTCACGAGACCATTATCAAGGGAGATGGCATTTACTACTCGATCGCCGCAGCTTCTATCCTTGCCAAGACCTATAGGGATAAATACATGAGCCGATTGGCTAAAAAATTTCCAAACTACCACTGGCATACCAATATGGGTTATCCGACGATCGCTCATAGACAGGCGATTATAGATATCGGACCTTGTGAGCATCACAGACAGAGTTTCAGATTATATCCCTTGCCAGAGCAGATGCGGCTGTTTAGAGAGAAGAAGTAATTGATATACCCATCCCTTTCTTTGGCTTGGCTTGGAGAAGGGAAAGGCTAGGGTTGGGTAGAAGTGGTTGATTGAATTTTGAGCTCGATGGCTTCTTTTATAAACTGATTTAAGGATTTACCTTCTATGAGTGCATATTCAAAGGCCTTAGAGTGTAATTCTGGATTTACTCTGACATTAAAACTGCCCTTAAAAGATTTAAATACTTCTTTACCCACCTCATTACAGAGTTCTATGTAATCGAGTACAGCTTCTTTAAATGCCGCTTTAAGTTTAGTAACCGTGGAGCCTTCAAAAGTGACTAAATCATTTATTCCTTCAATTTTTCCATAAAATATTTCATCATCTGCAGAAAAGCGAACTGAACCAATAAAGTCTTTGTATCGTATTCTATCTGTCATAATAGGTTTTGTTTTTTTAATTCACTCACGATATAGTTTTTGACGTATTTTTTAAGCTCGTTGCCTGGATGCGGTTTATGTATACGCAATATATGCTTGTTTGTAATGTTGATGTATGCTATTCTCGAGCCTGATGTTTTACCCGTTTTCTTTTCAATATATCCTAGTTGACCTAACAGATAATTGAGTTCTTGAAAAGTTATTGTTGAAGCCGGATTTAAAAGCTTCGCAATAATTTTGTCAAGTTTACTCATAAAAACAAAACTAATTTAATTTCAACAAAAATGCAACTGACATATAGTTGCAAAAATAATACTTAAATACGGAGGAATTTTATTACCCTTCCACAAAAAACGGATTGGTTTGTTTTTCTACTCCTACAGTGGTCGATGGTCCATGACCGGGATAGACGACAGTCTCATCGGGAAGAGTAAAGATCTTTTCTTTTACCACCTGGATTAGCGTATCGTAGTCACCACCTGGTAAGTCTGTCCGTCCGATACTGCCTTTAAACAGGACATCTCCTGCGATGAGTATATGAGAATCAGCATTGTAAAGTGATAGACTAGCTGGAGAATGACCAGGAGTAAGAATGGCCTTAAGTTTTTGATTGCCAAATTCAATGACCTCACCTTCTTCTACAAAAATGTCTATATCTGGAGATCCTTTGTACGCGATACCATACATCTCACACATTTTGGGGACGAAGTCTAGAACGACTTGTTCTCCTTTATGACTCATCAGTTTGAGATCATATTTATCGGCTACGTACTGATTGCCGAACACATGATCCAGATGGCAGTGGGTGTTAAATAGGATTTTTGGCGTAAGCCCTCTAGCGATCAGAAACTCACTAAACTGGATCTCCTCTATCTCATTATGGATCCCCGGATCGACGATCATACACTCACCGGTATCATCATAGAGCACATAGGTGTTTTCTTGAAAATCATTAAATGTAAAGACCGCTACTTCCATCGTCGTATTTTTTTTGAAAGGTATAGTTAAAAGGGCTAACTTAATGCCTCAAAAGTAATAGATCATCAGCTTAATTATCCGTCATATCAGATTTCCTTTGACACTGCTTTTATTGGGGTGTTCTTTTTTGGCTTTAAGCCAAAGTGTAAATACGACTTTTGGAAAAAACAGAGTACAACATCACAATGACTTCCGAGCAAAGTGGATGTACGAGACCGAAAACTTTATTACCTACTGGTATGGTAAGTCTAAGGAAGTCGCAAAGACCTCTATACAGATGGCGGAGCTCGATCATGATGAGATACAAAACATCATGGAACACCGCTTTAATGATAAGATAGAAATCATCGTATTTCTAGATGTTACAGACATAAAACAATCCAACATAGGTCTAGAGGAGACCTTTGTAAATGAACCCAAAGTGACCAAAATCGACGGCAATAAAATGTTTGTCTATTTTAATGGTGATCATAAGCACCTACGTCAGCAGATCAGACGTGGGATCGCTGCTATATATCTCAACTCTATCCTAGTAGGTGTAAATCTCCAAGAAGTAGTTCAGAATGCGGTATTACTGAATCTTCCAGATTGGTTTAAAAAAGGACTGATAGAGTATATCGGTAGTTACTGGAATATAGATGCCGACGATGAGCTCCGTGATCTTATGGCGATAGATGGGGGTAAGTATCATGACTTCGATAAACTCAAAGAAGACTATCCCAAAATAGCAGGACACTCGTTGTGGTATTTTCTAGATCAGAATTATGGAAAATCGACCATATCTAATATACTCTATCTGACTAAGATCAACCGTGATCTAGAGAGCAGTTTTATCTATGTACTGAGTCAAGAGTTTCCAGATGTAATTACGGAATGGAA
>CALDEN010000361.1 GCA_937942405.1 uncultured Saprospiraceae bacterium | reverse complement strand
CTCTCTACCACCAAAATTATAAATCATATAGTCCTGACGTCCACCTCTAACCTCGTACCACTCATAGCCATTAGTTACTCCGTTGTCCAAGAAATTAAAGTATCCTGATGGAGCATGTACATGAACGGTGTCTGCATACATACGTCCCATGCATATCCACCATTCCACATCAGCTGGTAACTCAGAAAAAGTATCCCATGGATAGTTAAAGACCTCTACCCCTCCATGAAAATTACTCGATAGATTAAACTGCTCTCGCTCTGCAAAATCCATAAATATCAATGTCTCTTCCTGATACTCTCTCCCATCTGGATGCGGTCCATCGTCAGGATCTGGATAGTTTCTATTCAGATCTACATTATTGCCATTGCCTCGAGTGGCTCCTATGATCGTACTATTATCATTGCGATAGGTTCCGTCTGGATTTGCCAGAGGGTTTATCCATATCTCGACATTATCTACGATTTCTTTTATTCTATCCTGATCATCATACTGACATAGCAGATAGTCTGAAAACCTCAGTAAAAGAGGAAACCCTGCGGTCTCGTCTCCATGCATCGTAGAGGTATATAAAAACTTGGGCTTATCTGCATCGACACTTACATTTCCAGTAATCTTAAGAGCGAGAATTTCTCTCCCACTGCTGAGTGTTCCTAGAGAATGAATCTCACATAACTCAGGAAAGGTCGTCGCAAACTGATTCATCATTCCGACATAGGCTTCATAGCTCGGATAGAAATCCCAAGTCGTTTTGAGGCAACTACCTGTACGTTGAAGCATATCCTGTTCCGTAAGCATTTTTATTCCATCCATGCGGTCGTAATAATCTGCTACGATCTCAAAAGGAATATCCATACCCACAAATGTTTCAAAACGATCCGCACTTATATAAGCCAGTGAGGTCTGTCCATTAGATCCATGATCGAAGGATAATATACTATACAACTCTTCTTGTATAGCAGCAGATTGTCTATCAAACTGCACGTAAACCTCTCCCCGCTCTCCCAATATATCATCACATGTACTTAAAAGTTCAGCATTATGCTGTGCACTCATTACAAATGGAAATATCAAAAAGAGAATGGTGGTTAGGTTCTGCATCTTACAAACTTAGTTAGAAGAAGATTTAAATCCAATGTTATTTTTGGTAAATATCGACTGATCACTCTCAGCAGACTTTAAGTGCTTTAAATCTTCTTCTCTTATTTTTCTTAGTTCTCGATTATCGGTGATCTCTTCTGAAGCCAATCTCAGGTTTTGATTCTTTATGATTTCGTCGATCATAACCCTGACAGCACGAGCATTACCGAAGTATTTATCTTTTTTGAGATGCATATCTTCAAAATGAACAAGTAGTATTTTTTTGGCTGAAGCCAATATTTTATACCCTTGATCCGATATCATTTTCAAACCTATATCCATCAACTCGGTCGGCGAATAATCATCAAACTTCAGTACTCGATCAAACCGTGATCTGAGTCCTGGATTGGCTTTTAAAAACTTATCCATGTTATCTGGATATCCGGCTACAAAGACAAAGAACTCCCCTCTGTGATCTTCCATCTGCTTTAGGATGGTCTGTATCGCCTCATTGCCAAAATCACCTTGCATCCCGTTAAAGTTAGACAAGGAATAAGCCTCGTCGATAAAAAGCACTCCCCCCATCGCTTCATCGATCCGCTCTCTCGTTTTTATGGCGGTCTGTCCTACATAACCTGCGACTAATCCTTGTCGGTCCGTCTCTACCATATGCCCTCGCTCGAGTATTCCGAGAGCTTTGTAAATCGATGTGAGTATCCGAGCTACCGTAGTTTTACCCGTTCCTGGATTACCGACAAATACGGTATGCAAGAAAAATTTCTGAAGTACTTCTTTTTTCTGTACTCGATTAAATTTAACGATATCGATAAGCTCTTTGATTTCTTTTTTGACATTGGCAATACCTATCAATGACTCTAACTCCGTCAACGACTGCTCCAATAAAACATCATCCACTGGAAGATCTGGTAGACGTTTTTCTTTTACAATTTCAATGGCATTTACATCTTGTAAAACGATCTCTGATAGCTGGTCTTCTGTAAGTGTTTTGGGGCTTTTGCTCTTCATCACTCTGAGCCCTAGATTTATTTTGGCTCTATCGACGAGATCATGCACAAATCGAGCGTTCCCGAAGGTCTTATCTCTATTCCTGAAGGCCTTACGTATAAGTAGATTCATGGCCTCATTAGAATCTTCATTGAGTTTTACTTCTTTTTCGGCTACAGCCAATTGCATAATCTCTGATAACTCCTGAGGCAGGTAATCTGAAAATTCAAAGAAATGCTTAAACCGAGATTTTAAGCCTGGATTAGATTCGATAAAGTATTTTATTTCCTTGGGATATCCCGCTACGATTACCGCCAGGTCTCCAGGACCGTTAGACATTTCCTTGACGAGTATTTCTACGACCTCTCTACCGAAGTCTTTGCTATCATCATTGGCCCTAGCCAGACTATAAGCCTCGTCGATAAACAATACTCCACCTCTCGCCTTCTCGATTACTTCCTTTACTTTAGGTGCGGTCTGTCCTATGTACTCTCCTACTAGATCTACTCTATCGACTTCCAGTACATGTCCCTTAGAGAGCAATCCCATTTTTTTGTACAGTGAGCCCATCATTTTAGCAACAGTTGTTTTTCCAGTACCCGGATTTCCTGTAAATACGGAATGGATGTTTATCTGATCTTTTTCCTCAAATCCTTTCTCCCTCCGCAAGCCCAAAAACTGAATATATTTGGCATGGTCTCTTACTTGCTGCTTTACATGCTGCAGACCGATGAGTTTATCCAGCTTTGCCAGTACATCCGCAAAGGACTCTGTATCGCTCGATAAGTCTTCTTGTTGGAGCGTTTTGTTTTCATGAGGCAATCTCAATACAGGAACCCCTTCTTCTGCTTCTTCTTTTACATCAAAAGGCACGACACCCATCAGCTGATCCATAAAAACGATCTCCACAGTGTACTTACCCTCTCTCCATGAGCCTTTTACATTACTGCCCCATCCTGCAGTGATGCGTATCTCATCGTCTCCCTTCTTAATATTATTTAGTCGGATTACCTGACCTTTTAGTTCTTTGGCCTCGTTGTAGAATTTTACAAATAACTCGCAATGCCAGGGCCAGTGGATATTGAGATTACTCAGTATGATATCGGCGTAGACATATCTCGTCTCTTCAGCAGAGAAGACCTTCAGAAAGCGGCGATCGTTTTCGTCCACGTCGTCGTACTGCCCCTCATAAAGTTTTACAGAAT
>CALDEN010000360.1 GCA_937942405.1 uncultured Saprospiraceae bacterium | reverse complement strand
ACCAAAGGATATAAAGGCCAGAAAGGACAAGATCTATATGGTAAGATGAGTAGGAAATTTGTAGAGACGGGAGATCTTCCTAATGTAGCACCTAACTGGAGATCAGTTATAAATACAAGTGCCATCTCAGCTTCTAGCCTTAACGGTGCGACGTATGCTGCAGAAAAACCCAAAGTATTTAAACCATCTGCAAAGGATGCAACGGCAGTAGCAATCTCTTCTAAGCCAGTAAGTATCCAGTTTGCAACAGGTCAATTCCAATTGTCTGAAAACGCAAAAACCATCATCGATCTACAGTTTGCTCAAGAGGCAAAAACATTTGGTAACATGAAGATCCGAGTAGAGGGTAATACAGATAATGTAGGTTCTAAAGCCATGAATGCTTCGCTTTCGCTAAAAAGAGCAAAGGCGGTTGCCGACTATCTACAGCAGACCTATAGCATGGACGCTAACCGATTAGTGATCGTAGGTAATGGACCTGATAAGCCCGTTAAAGGATGTGAGCAGAATCAAAATGATGCCTGTAAAGCACAAAACAGAAGAACAGAATTTCAGCTGATCGCAGCATAATAATACGATACAGAAAAGGAGTATGGATTTAGAAATTCATGCTCCTTTTTTATTTATAAACCATCAGTAAAATCATTTCCTGTGAGTTGGATGTTTAAGCTAAGAGGAGATTTATCAAAATCCCAGTCCATCGTGCTCTCTATATTGGGAGTCTTGATTTTTTTATTGATTTGGTTTGTGTTGACCCTCGGTGAAAACCCCATTTTGCCTGCAGCCATCTTGCCATCGCCTGGTAGAGTATTTTTGGCATTTCCTAAACTCATCGATTCGAGTGATCTTTTAAAGAATACCTGCTTCTCGATAGGGCTTAATATGGCGGGTTATGTAAAGGCCATAGTGATATCGATAATTATTGGTTTCGCGGTAGGCCTATATCCACTCTTTAGAGGACTCTTCAGAAATCATATCGATGCAGTACGGTTTATTCCGCTAGCTGCCATGACCGGATTATTTATTAAGTGGTATGGAGTCAACACTTCGATGAAGGTGGCTTTCTTATCATTCGGTATTATCATCTACTTGCTACCAGTAATCGTGCAACGTATCGATGGGGTGAAGGACGTATATCTTAAGACCGTGTATACTCTAGGAGCATCAGACCTCTGGACGATACGTACGGTATATCTTCCATCGGTACTATCTCGACTATTCGATGATATACGGATACTGACGGCGATCTCATGGACATATATAATTGTGGTAGAGACCATAAATGCAAATTCTGGAGGGATCGGAACATTGATCTATAATGCGAGACGATTTGCTCGAATGGATGAGCTTTTTGCGTTGATTATATTGATAGTCCTGATTGGAGTAGTACAAGATCAAATATTTAAATACCTCGATAAGGAATTCTTTCCGCATAAGTATCAGATAAAAAATAAGCACTCCGCTAAGCTGGAAGAGGCTTCACTATTAGAGACTGTTTTTGATTTTGGGATGCAGGCACTTGTATGGATTCTCTTGGCATTTTATCTACTTTTAGTCGTCGTAGAATATACAGGAATCATAGCTGGTTCTCAGCCCTTGTCTTATTTCTTTGGCGGAACATTATGGGTGATCCATTTAACATTTATCTCCATCGTAGCCTATAAGTCTTCTAAAATCTACAATACCATCACTAATAAAGCTGTCGCCAATGCTGGAGTTTAAAGATCATACTAATAGAGATAACATCATCCAGATGCAAGGGATAGGGCAGTCGTATGACGGAGGCCAAAACTGGATCATCAAGGATATGGATTTCTTGATCGAGAATAAGCCAGATCAGGGACAGTTCGTCGTTATACTAGGAATGTCGGGTTGTGGAAAATCTACTTTACTGAGATACATTGCAGGGCTGCAGCAACCGACAGAGGGCAAGGTTTTTATCCATGGCAAAGAAGTGGATAAAGACATGCGAGCCAGTATGGTATTCCAGCAATACTCATCGCTCCCATGGATGACGGTCTTAGATAATGTAGCACTGGCTTTGAGATATAAAGGCGTAGGAAAGAAAGAACGGAATGATCGAGCCAGAGAGATGCTAGAACTCGTCGGCCTCACAGGTCATGAAGACAAGTATGCCCAGTATCCCACCTTATCTGGAGGCCAACTACAGCGAGTAGCCATCGCCCGTAGCCTTTTGGCCAATCCTGAAATACTATTGATGGATGAGCCATTCGGAGCACTGGATATAAAGACCCGTCTTAAGATGCAAGACCTCTTGTCTAACATCTGGAGGAAGTTTAACTCTACGATCATCTTTGTAACGCATGACATATCTGAAGCCGTTTATCTGGCAGAGGATATTTACATCATGAAGTATGCACCTTCTAGATTTGTAGAGCACATTAAGATCGATCTTCCCTTTGAGCGGAGTAGATTAGTTAAACGTGATCCTAAGTATACACAGCTCGTACACCATGTAGAGGATGTTATGGTTAGGGTGAGTAGTGAGACTTAAAAGTAATTTATTTATTGGCTTGAGGCCAAAATGATATCGTTGTTTCGATGGCTTTCGCCAAATTGCTTTTCCATAATCTTATGTTGAAGTTCCCTTGTTTAAGTATGCAATCGGATTGAGATAAAACATTTTTTTCCATCCTTGAATCGAGCCATCTATTTTCCATGGATAGGGTATTATGCT
>CALDEN010000359.1 GCA_937942405.1 uncultured Saprospiraceae bacterium | reverse complement strand
AAAGCCCAAATCGATCTCCTCTTTTATGCCCCGGATATATTCATCCTCATCTGCAGAGTCAAACAAGATATAACTCAATAATTCTTTATTCTCTTTTTTAAATTTTGCTAAGCGTAAGCAGATTTCGATCAGGTCTTGTGGTGACTGATGCTGTAATTCTTTTTTTAGTACTGATACGGTTACGGCCTTCATTTATATCTTATGCTGTAGGTAGAGAATAAAAATAATGGAATTTCAGTATAAAACTAATCATACCTCTAATCACGATCGCAAATACAAATGCGTATCCGCGATAACTGAGCGTCCTTATATTTTGACTGCTTAATTAGATCAAGTACCTTGTTATAAATTCGTAAAGTTCAGTACCTATTCTCTACCAAGTCTTTGTCTGATACGGATAACGGATATTATATTGTTCATCGATCATGAATCTCAGTTTTTCCTTGAGTTCATCAAAGTTTTCTTTGGTAACTGCAGAGATAAGTACATTATCGACGCCATAGGTATTCTTCATGTTTTCTTTAAGCTCTGCCAGAATATCATCAGCCTCCTCTTCTTCGAGATATTCATCGAAGTTCCGTTCTTTATAAAGGTCTATTTTATTGAAAACCATGAGAGTAGGTTTTTCAAGTGCATCGAGATCTTTGAGTGTTTGTATTACGGTCTTTACATGATCCTCAAATTGAGGATGAGCCATATCTACGACATGTACGATGATGTCACTCTCTTTGGCTTCATCTAAGGTAGATTTAAAGCTTTCTATTAGATGATGGGGTAGCTTACGGATAAATCCTACCGTATCTGATAGAAGATAAGGCATAGAGCCCATAACTACCTTTTTCACCTTGGTATCTAGTGTTGCAAACAGCTTGTTTTCTGCAAACACATCAGACTTAGACAAAGAATTCATTAAAGTCGATTTCCCTACATTGGTATAACCTACTAGGGCGACTCTGATGAGTTGACCTCTATTTTTTCGTTGAGTTTGGGCTTGTTGGTCTATTTTTTCGAGTTTCTTTTTGAGTAGACTGATCTTATCTCTAACGATACGTCTATCGGTCTCTATTTCCATCTCTCCAGGTCCTCTCATTCCGATACCTCCTCGCTGACGCTCGAGGTGTGTCCATAGTCCTCTCAGTCTAGGTAAGAGATATTGCATCTGAGCCAGCTCAACTTGTGTACGAGCTTGAGCAGTTTGAGCCCTATTGGCAAATATATCCAGGATGAGTTGTGATCGATCGACAATTTTTATTTTAGTCTCTTCTTCTAGCAGGCTGGTTTGCTTGCCAGTGAGGTCATCATCAAAAATGATCAGAGAGATCTCTTCGTGAGTCTGTATATATTGTATGATCTCTTCTAGTTTTCCACTTCCTACAAAGGTGCGTACATGGGGGTGATCCATTTTTTGTGTAAACCTTTTTTTTGTCACGGCACCAGCGGTCTCTGCTAGAAATTCCAGCTCATCTAGATATTCCGTGACCTGCTCGTTGGTCTGATCACGACGGATGATCCCTACAATGATACAGTGCTCTACCTCTCGTTTTAAGCCAGAAGTTTTCTTTTTTCCTAAATCCCAATTATCGCTCATGCTAGAAAGGTCGGTAATATTTAAGTTTTTCGTAGTGTGGAGGCACAGAAAATTTCATCGATTTGGGTTCGTCGATCTGTAATTCTGATAGATCTAGGACTGCTTTGAGGTCTCCATGTTCGATGCTACTGATGTAAAACGAGCGTTTATGTGGGAGCATATATTCTCCCGTTTGTATAAAATTTGCAAAGTTTCCTTTTGCAGATTCATTCTTGGTATTAAATATTTCAAAGCTTTGCAGCTGCAAGTTGTCTACATCGAGTTTGAGGAAGCTTTTGAGTCCCATTATGCTTGTCTGACAGATTATTTCTGATTCTGTCTGCCTAGTGGCAAAATTTGTAGGATCGATAGCTGGAATATTTCCGATGATATAATCCTGTAACTCTGTAAATGATAGTGAAGCATTATAACTTTCCATAAGGGTCTTCAGAGATTCTTGCTCGTATACTTTTTCCCAGCGATAGATTATGGTAAATTCTTCTGGTGTGATCAGTACCCTCGCTACTTCGATGCCTATTTTTTTAACGACCATCCATATCGCACTATCTCTTTGAATACGGAGATATACCTTAGCTCCTATACTCTCATCAGGAGTGCTTAATCGGATTTTGCCTACAGCGGTAAACCATTCATAATCTATATTTTGCTCTATTAAGGCCTTTTTTATTTCAGTATCAGAACGAAGATTAGAAACCATGGCTTTCTTACTCGTCTTACAGGCACCTAAAAGTAAAGTGCAGATGGACAAATAGATGAAATTTCTAAAGTATACGCTCACGGGCTTTATTTTATCGATTGAGATAATACTTCGATTTGCTTTATGAGCTCGGTGTTTTTGCCAGCGATAAGACGTGCTTCCATCAGGTACTCTTTTGCCTCACTAGTATTATTAAGTTCTATGAGAGCTCTGGCATGCATGATATAGGCAGTTGCCTGATTTGGAAATAAGTCCACAGCCGTTAATGATTTTTGGCTCAAAGCCTGATAGTCTCTCTTTTCATTGAGACTATAGAGCAGTTGTTCCCATACGCTATAGATATTATCGTTTATCTGTATCGTCCTTTCGTAGAATTCGATTGCTTTATCATCCTTCTTTATGCGACTATAAAAGTCTCCACTTATGGCATAGGCCTTTGCTGACCCTGGGTGAGATAATCTAAGAGAATTTAAAGAATTATCCAGTGATCGTACCAGGGCAGAATCCGACTCAGGACTCAAGGACTCAATATGAGGAACCAGCTCATTTATTTTAGAATCGATGCTGATTTCTGGGTTTTCGAGTATGTTTTTCAGGGAGAGTAGGTATGCACTCGCATTATTGTTTTCGTTGAGTTCTGCAGCTATTGCGAGATTAGCATGGGTATCATCGGGATCTAATTCTAAGATTTTCAGATACGTTGCTTTGGCTTTTTCTTGCTGAGCAGTCTTCTTGTAGAAGGTTGCCAGATTGTTGAGATAAGCGGTATTACTCGGATGAGCTCCGATCAGTTTTTGCAATTCGTTTTCGGCATTGAGCTTATCATCTTTTGCTCTGTAGATATCGTATTTTTTCTTGATATTGCTTTCATCTACTCCGATGATTTGTTCTAAAGCATTGAGTTCGATGATCGCTAGGTCACTATTCTTTTCTTTGAGGTAGCAGTATGCGAGGTCTTCATAATAGTCTCTATTTCCTCGTTCTTGGGCTTTCAGTTTCTGTAAATAAGGGATCGCTTTATCGTACTCATTATTTTCCATGAGGGTATTGGAGAGTAAGATGAGGTACCACTTATTGGTACTTTCTATAGCGAGTGCTTTCTCACCATATCTGATGGCTTCACTCAGGTTTCCTTTTTGAATCTGAAGTTTGGCGATTTCAAATGCCACGGAGTGATTTTTTGCATCAGCTTTAAGGGTCTGCTTAAATAATTCGATGGCTTTATCATCATTGCCTTGGTACTTCTGAACCATAGCGTCCATAAAAGCAGCATGTCCTCGCAGCTCATCTTCACTGTAATACGCGGTTTCTTGTGCAGTAAGGATATTGGCTATAGCCAAAAAAAACATAATAAGTATTCGGTGCTTCATGTAGTATCTAGACGTTCAAAAAACATAAATGGAAACTAAAAATACAAGTTATACATTTTTTTCTTCGTTACAGACTCTTTGATAATCTGAAAAATTGGAAATGTGATAATGTGATAATGTGATAATGTGATAATGTGAAAATTCCAATGTTTTGTGTTCTCATCTTCCACCTTGCCCGTGCTTAGAAAGAATAATCAGTAATCAGTAATCAGTAGTCGGTAGTCGGTAATCGGTAGTCGGTAATCGGTAATCAGTTACCAGTTACCAGTTACCAG
>CALDEN010000358.1 GCA_937942405.1 uncultured Saprospiraceae bacterium | reverse complement strand
TAATCATTAAATTTTGATAATTTTTGCTTTTCGACAAGCTCCTTTTCTAAAGTCCGTTTAATCAATCCGGCAAAACTATTAATGGTTCTTAGTGGAGCCTTTAAATCATGCGTCATGATATTAGAAAACACGACCTGCTCTTCATTTTTCTTTTCTAAATCTTTATATAGTGAATTTATTTCTTCATTTCTACTCGATAATTCTTGATTGTAACGTTGCTCTGTTTTGAGCTTTAGCCGCTGTGCATAAAAATATATCAATGAGATAATCGTCAGAAATGCCAGTATCCCTGCGAGTAATATTCGTTGGAGTCTTAGAAGTTTTTTATCCTGATTTAAGCGATCTAGCTCAATTTTTCTTTTTTGAATACCTTCAGCAGCTTTATATTCTTTAAAATCATCTTTGACTTGCATCAAGTGGTTATTCATACCGTATTTAGGATTACCGTATTCCTCTTTTAAAGCATTTGCTCTTTTTGAATATTCATAAGCCTTCTTGTTATCTCTAACTTTATGATAGGATTCAGCGAGTAATTCATACACCTCTGGAAGCTGATCCAAATGGCTTTTATATTTATCCATGGTCTCTATCGACAAATCATAACATTCGATTGCTCTATCGTGTCGACCGATCGCTGCATAAGATTTCCCTAAGTTGTGATAAGCTATTCCATTGACGGATGGATATGTAGATTTAAAATTTTCAATGACCTCTTCAAATATTTTAATCGCTTCGACATGATTACCCTCATCTCTTAGTATTGCTCCTTCTCTATATCGGATAAAAGAAAGGTCACTAGTCAAATTATATTCATTTCGAATCTGATAGCAACTATCTACATATAACTTGGCATTCTTCTGATCTCCTTTTTCATTATAGAATTGTGCCCTTAAGTTATAATATTGATTTATTCGATTCGGATCGAAATTCAAGTCTTTAATAATCTTTAGTGCCGAAACAAAATACTCCTCGGCCTCATCATATTTTTCTAGGTACCCAAAAAACCTGGCTAAATCGAGTTGAATTTCACTTTTCTGTTCTTTTAAATTTGCCTGATCTGCTAGTAATAACGCATCCCATAAATCATCAAATACCAGATGATAGATGGCACTTCTACCATTGGTAGCATGGATATAATCAAGGTAAAGTCCCACGACACATGATGTATCATATTTACTAAATAGGTATTCTAAATCTAGCTCAAGGCTATCTAAGGCTTCCTCAAAATCTATATTATTGTAGATATTAATTTTAGAGGATATACTATCAGTGCGACACTCTGACGTATTAGAATAAGCCGTACTCGTCGATAGAGATAGAATTACAACTAATAATATAAATGAAATATATTTATTCAAAAGATCTAAACTATTTTTAAAAACATATTCAACAAAATGCTCAAAAGACTAATAAGGGCATCAAGCCAAATAGAATTTAAAAAAAATTCGGCCTTATACATATATATATAGTTAAGCTTGCTCCAAATCCTCTTCTAGCTGCTCTTCTATACTCTCTTCTAGTGCGATGACACTTTGATTTAGATCAGCTAATTCGTCGATTTCGACTTTGAGATTATCGATGATAAATACTTGTCGCTCTGGAGTGTTTTTACCCATGTAATAATCAAGCAATTCTTCGATTCTGGTTTTATCGCCGAGTACTACTTGATCGAGTCGCATATTGCCACCGATAAAGTCCTCAAATTCATTGGGAGAGATCTCTCCGAGTCCCTTAAATCGAGTAATCTCTTCCTTACCTCTTAGTGCTGCTATGGCATCTTGCTTTTCTTTTTCTGAATAACAGTAAAAAGTCTTACTCTTATCACGTACTCTGAAGAGTGGCGTCTCTAAAATATATAGATGACCCTGTCTCACGAGATCTGGAAAAAACTGTAAAAAGAAGGTCAGCAGTAGCAAACGGATATGCATACCATCTACATCGGCATCTGTCGCAATTATCACATTATTAAATCGTAAATTTTCTATTCCGTCTTCTATATCTAGAGCATGCTGCAACAAGTTCAGTTCTTCGTTCTGATACACGATCTTCTTAGACATACCGAAACAGTTAAGGGGCTTACCCCTCAGACTAAATACTGCCTGAGTACGCACGTTCCTCGCCTTGGTGATCGATCCAGAAGCCGAATCTCCCTCCGTTATAAAAATAGAAGACTGAATTTTTTCTTCTGGCTTGGATCCTCTTTTATCAGTTAAATGTACTCGACAGTCTCTAAGCTTCTTATTGTGAATATTTGCTTTTTTTGCTCTTTCGTTGGCGAGTTTCTTGATACCTGCTATGTCCTTTCTTTCTCGTTCAGACTGTATGATTTTCTTCTGAATAGCCTCCGCGACCTCTTTGTTTTTATGTAAGAAATTATCGAGTTCTTTCTTTAAAAAATCTACTACGAATAGTCGAACCGTCGGAGAATCTGGCCCCATATTTATAGATCCCAATTTAGTCTTAGTCTGAGACTCAAAAACCGGTTCCTCCACACGTAAGCTGATCGCCCCGATGATCGAAGACTGGATATCTCTCGTATCATAGTTCTTATTAAAGTGATCTCTTAAGGTCTTTACGATTGCTTCTCTGAATGCCTGAAGGTGGGTCCCTCCCATGGTCGTGTTCTGCCCATTGACAAAAGAATAATACTCTTCTCCATACTGATCGGCATGGGTTATCGCTACCTCTATGTCATCTCCCTTAAGGTGGATGATCGGATACCTCAGTCTTTCTGGGTCAGTCTTCCGCTCTAGTAAATCGAGTAGCCCATTTTTAGAAAAGATCGATTTACCGTTGAAGTTTAGTCGTAGGCCAGCATTAAGATATGCATAGTTCCACAATCGATTTTCGACAAAATCGTTTCTGAACTTATATTTCTTAAAAATAGTTTCATCTGGTTGGAACACCATCAGCGTACCATTCTCTTCTTTTGTTTTGGTTTGTCTGCCATCTTTAGTGACTACACCTCTTTCAAATTCTGCCACTTTGGTTTTACCATCTCTATAAGCCTCTACTCT
>CALDEN010000357.1 GCA_937942405.1 uncultured Saprospiraceae bacterium | reverse complement strand
TTATATCTCCTCTAAGCCATCTTTCATCACCCAGCCCTGCTCTTTATTAATCAGCATTACTTGATACCAGTCTCCTACGCTGTCGAGGATTTTCATCTTTTCGCCAGGGATGAGCTGACTGATCGCTTTGCTCTGAGCATCAGGCGAGTCGTGTATAGCCGTCGCTGATAGGTTTATAAGATGAGCTGTGCCGTTTTTTAGTCCATCACTCGTGCGAGCTGCCATTAAGAATAAAATCCCTACCAGAAGCAACAGGATGCTCGATACCAGATTTCGAGGTGAGGGGGTTATCATCAGCCATCTGTAAAACATAAAGACCGAACATAAAATAGATCCCAGCCCTAATAAACTCCATAATCCTGAATTTAAAAAGCTACTAAAATTCCTCCACCATACACTGATAAAAAAATCTGGAATGGACGACAACTCCGATGCTCGCTCATCATTGACGATTCTGAGATTAGTGGCAGCCGATTTATGATATGGATCTGCTTTGAGGACTTTCTCATAATACAGTACTGCGTATGGAAGCTTGCCTGCTTTGTAATAGGCTGTGGCCAAATTAAAATACAGATCTGTAGAATTATATTTCTGACTCACTAGATCTGTATAGATCTGTATGGATTGGTCATATTTGCCAGCGTTAAAATTTAACTCGGCTTGCTCTACCAATTCCTCAGGAGTCTGGGCAATACTTGTGCTGAGCGTACATAACACAAACAAAAAGCTCAATATGGTATATCGTGATTTCATGCTATTCTAATCGAATAATAGAATCCAAATTTAGAGGGGAGTTTCCAATTTGCCAATTAAATCCCTTTAATCTTTCAGATGAGACATTTACATCTTGGATCGGAGTCAGGACAGATTCTGGTTTTTGGAAAAACTTGATATCGTCTAGTTCCTTTCCTTTGAAGTAGAAAGTCATGTGTCCACAGAGTGTTCTATTGACACCTACATAAGCTTTTTCTTCATCTTGGAAAAAATATAAAGACTCTGCACTCCCATTTACATCCATCGAATCTATATCCCCATCGACAAAATATACATCGATGTTTTTACCCTTTATCTGATTAAAAACTTCCTGATCTAGCTGGTTGATAATAAAGCCCTTTTCTATTACTTCTATTTTATGGATCTCTTTATTCTGCAGATACATCAGTATGGAGTCTCCAGAAAACTGTGTAGAATCTGCCCATACCATAGGCTGATCGTATAATCTAAATATCGAATCCTGATCACTAAATGCAATAGAGTCACATATTGCAGTAAAGGATTTTTCTAAAATCTTCACTCTCCCCTTTCCACTAAATACTGCAAAACTATCTGTCTTTACCCCTAAAGTATCCTTCACGATCACCGTAGATCTATACATGGTATCTGCGGCCATGTACATCGTGTCTGCTTCTAACTGCTGCTCGATGTATGGTCTTCTTTCTGCTCCTCCCACTGCTTTGACATTGGATGACTCGGATATGATGAGTTCTTGTGCACGTAAGACAAGATCAGATGCCGTGTCTCGGTAAACAGCATTTCCTTTGGCCAATCCTGCCCCTGTCTGATCATTAAATTTTACATCCTCTGCCTCTAGGACTGTACTTCCATCTTGAAAAAAAGCATCTCCATTGACAGAAAGTTCTTTGAGCTCATCGTTGTAGTATAATTCGCTACCCGTGGTAAGCTTTCCTTTATCTAAAAAAGAAGCATTCCCGATCAAGGTGGTGGTCTTTAACTTAAGGTCTTGGATAATCAGGTCTGCTGTTGCGATCTGATTTGCTTTGGTAAATTTTGCATTTTGACTTAAAGTCAAAATCGAATCTATCGCATCATACGTAATCGTATCTCCTACGGCTAGGCTTTCACCATCGATGAGCTGCGGGTCTCCTATAAACTGTGCATTATTATTATCAAGATTATAATATCCCGCCTCACAGTAGATTTTCTTTTGATCATCGATTATACGTGTGGGCTTTACAAATAGAATCGTCTTCGTATCTGTGTTATACTGGAGGGAGTCCGAGCGAAGCACTAATTCTTCTTTTTCGACAATTACCTCATCATAAAAAGTGGCTAGTTGCTGATCGACATTGTAAAACCCTTGCTTACTTTGCAATAAGGCTTTATCCACCTTAAGCAGAGCCGTGTCTCGATATGTAGCGATCTTCTCTGCGGTATTATAGATAAGGTGATCTGTAAATAACTGCTGATCTCCATTTTCTAAAGTGACATTATCGTAAAGATTGACGATGTCACTTGTACTATTAAAGAAAAGAGAATCGCAAAATAGCTCTATCGTATCTGACTGTACGAGTACCACATTACCGAGGGCTGTAAATCTATCTGAGTTTATCATTCTTGCAGAATCACAAAACATAAAAACACTATCCTTATAGACTCTGACATCTCCATTTAAATACTGTATGCTCTCTGGCCCTGAGACATCTACGACCTGATTATTGGCGTTTTCGATAAAGATGTCGCTTTGCAATACGGTATCTTGCTGTGCAACTACAGAAGCACAGCATATCATCATACATACAAAAGTCAATATCTTATGCACCTAACAGTAACGCTTTATATCGGTTAATAGTTAATCGATCGCTCTTGCGAGTTCTCTTCCTACATAGCTACCTATGGCAACTCCCATACCACCTAAACGTATTCCGACGTAGAGATGCGTATTTATTTTTCTAATGATAGGGCTTTTAACTGAGCCCACTCCCAGTATTCCACTCCAGCTCTGATCAAACTGAATCTTTAAACCAGGCAATAATGTTTCCTCCACTAAAGATTTTAAATACTTAATGATTTCTGGGTTTTGACCAAAGTCAC
>CALDEN010000356.1 GCA_937942405.1 uncultured Saprospiraceae bacterium | reverse complement strand
AATCACAAACTACTTCTGGATAACACTTGCTCTATCTGTACAATCTATGGCAACTGTTTTGTCCGACACTCATTTATAAATGAAGCTAGTATATCCTCATTCCAACATATAGAAGAAAAGTATGCTGTACATATAGACATGGCACAAGCACAGCGTAAGATTGCCCTATATGATATACAGTCAAAGAGTAGTCTATACGGCATGGATGCGATACTACGTATTATTCAAACTAAGCACTCAAATATTGCCAAAGCCTTAAGATCTCCTTTTATCTACTGGATACTCAATGTACTCTATAGCTTTATCTCGTATAATCGAAAGATCATCGTAAGGCCCAGTCTATCAGTAGAGGGACGTAGATGTAATCCTCCTTTTCATAAAGCATGTAGATTGGCTTATCTCTTGATCACAGCACTCCTTACTGGACTGATCCTTAAGCACTATTATAATCCGATATTTATAGGATTAGGATGGTCGCTTAATCCATGGACAGAATATTTGATCTGTTTTGCACAAATCATTTTTCAATACTTCAGTTTTAAGTACTTTTTTAAAACGAGCCCACTTCATTATTTAGGTCACATGTCGACCGTATCTATGATGGGAGGTTTATTATTGCTACCTATGTTATTATTAAGCAGTTTGGTGGAACTACCTATCATCTTATTACTTGGATACTTCTTGATAGTCGTAGGGATAATGCTGACTGAACATATTATCCGGAGCACTCGACTCGATCTAGGATGGAGAATGACTTTGTCTTGGATCACATTCAGAACACTCATCTTAATCACTTTACTACTATCCATATGAATATTTTAATTGCAGGTGGCACTGGGTTTTTAGGAGCTGCTCTTACAGAACATTTCCGAAAGGAAGATCATACGGTCGAGATATTGACTAGGAAAGCCACTCATCCGTATCATGTATTATGGGATGGTAGATCCCTAGACACATGGACAGAAGCAATCGAACGGTGTGACGTTCTTATAAATCTATGTGGCAAATCTGTAGATTGCCGATATACTAAAGTCAACAAAGAGGCAATCCTGCAGTCAAGAATCACGACTACCGATTTACTTTCATCGGCTGTAGCCAAAGCAAAAAATCCGCCTCAAGTATTTATCAATGCTAGTAGTGCTACTATATATATTCATGCTGAAAATAATCCCATGACCGAAACCAGCGGCATCATCGGTGATGACTTCTCGATGAATGTATGTAAGCGATGGGAAGAATGCTTCTTCAAAAATGAATTACATAATACCCGACAAGTTGCAATAAGAACTTCAATCGTACTAGCAACTAAGCACGGAGCATTTCCTAAGTTAAAATGGGCTACGCTACTCGGGATGGGAGGTCATTATGGAAATGGCAATCAGATGGTAAGTTGGATACACATAAATGATTTTTGTGCAGCAGTTTCTTTTATTATAACTTCTAAACACATTGAGGGGGCCATCAATATCACCGCTCCAAAGCCGATATCTAATCAAGTTTTCATGAAATACCTTAGATCATCACTCAAGGTTCCATTCGGTTTCAGCCCTGGCAAACTTCTCTTAGAATTTGGTTGTTTTATGACACGTACAGAAACAGAATTACTTCTAAAAAGCAGATGGGTAATTCCTGAACGTTTACTAAAGAATGGCTTTAGATTTAAATATCCAGAAATTACGGCTGCCTTAAGTCAGCTTTAAAATTTATAATTGCCCATTGGCTTAAAGCCAAAAATAAGTATCGACCTCCGTACTTTAGTGTTTAGAAAAGAAATCGATGAAAGCAATATATCTAACTAAGTACGGAAAAGCAGCAGAAGCATTTGAGATCAGAGAAACAGCAATGCCATCGGCACAAGCAGACCAAGTGGTTATAAAAGTGCATTCGATCGGGCTCAACTTTGCAGATGTTGTGGCCCGTAGAGGACTTTATCCAGATGCTCCTAAAAATCCAGCAATACTCGGTTATGATGTAGCTGGCTGGGTACATGCTGTGGGCAGTAATGTGACACACGTAAAAGAAGGTGATCGGGTGACAGCCCTTACTCGGTTCGGTGGATACAGTGAGTACGTGGCTACACTCTCCTATGGAGTAAGTAAGATCGATGATACCATCGCTTTTGAAGAAGCCACTGCTTTATCCACTCAGGCATGCACAGCTTATTATTCTCTTTGCGAATGCGTAAATCTACATCCTGATGATCTCGTGCTCATCCATGCAGCGGCAGGAGGTGTAGGATCTATCATGACGCAGATCGCAAAACATAAAGGCTGTAAGGTAATCGGTACGGCTAGCAGTCGAAAGTTAGATTACCTAAAACAAAATGGTGTAGACCAAGTGATCGATTATACCGTACTCGATTTCCAATCGGCCATCGAAGATCGCCATGGCAAAAAATCCGTTGACTATATCTTTGATAGTATCGGTGGCAAGACCTTTAAAAAAGGAATGAAACTCCTCAAACCTAGCGGCAAGATGATCACTTACGGAGCTGCTGCTCAGATGCAAGGAAATAAATCCGGAACGCTACGTTCCATTCCAGTAGTTCTAGGATTCGGGATATTCTCTCCACTACAGATGCTCATGCAATCTCAAGCCATCATCGGAGTAAACATGCTCAGAGTCGGCGACCATAAACCCAAAGTATTTAACCATGTACTCAATGAAGTGATCAAAATGACCACTGCAGGAATCATAAAACCCAGGGTAAGTAAGACCTTCACTGTAGATGAATTTGCAGAGGCACATCAGTATCTAGAAGATCGTAAATCCATGGGTAAGGTGGTGGTAAATTGGTAGGGAGGGTAGCTCATTTGTTTTTTACATTTTGGCCATTTTAAGCATAGACGCCATTTACTATTTATTCACATTACCGTAATATTCCCTCTACCCCCTACCCTAACAACCTATCCGCAAAGCCCACAAAATCTTCCTCCGTAATAATTCCGATTAGCTCTCCTTCTTTTACTACTGGCAGACAGCCGATCTTGGATTGTTTCATCAATCTCATGGCATCGCCTACCGATTGGGTTTCAGAGATGGTGATGGGATTATCGATCATGATGTCACTTACTGTGTAGGTCTTCTCAGATTTTTTGGCCTTGACGAGTAGTCGCATGACATCTTTCTCGGTAACGAGTCCGATGAGTCGCCCTTTTGTGTTTTCTACTGGTGTAAATCGGATGTCTTTCCAATCCATCAATTTTGCCACGAGCGATATCACATCATCCTTCTGTACAGTAAATAGATCTGTCTCCATAAAATCAGAGACCATTAGATCCTTTGGGTTATACCCTTCAAAATCGCTGGTCTTTGCCTCTTTCCATTTATGTACGGGGACATTATCTGCTTGATTTTTGAGGATCGATGCAGTCAGGATTGTACATGCCTCGTCTACGGTTACTTTTGACTTTAAGTCTGTAAATGATCGGAGTTGCCATCTAGCACCATTCATATGTAGCTTAGCCCGCTGTTCGATGATGCCTAGATATTTGTTGATGTCTTTTTTATTGACACCATGTTTTATCAATCCTTTCCTAGCGATCGGCAAAAGTTCGTTGAGTATGAGATCACAAGCAGAGACTTTCTTGGAATCGAACCAATTAAAACTGGAGTCGATACCATAACGTGATGCTTTGAGGAAGTTATCCTTTACATCTGCAAATGAGAGCAATTCTCTGATATCCTTTACCTCATCTGCCATGCCCTCTACTAAGCCCACCCAGAAGCACGCATTGGCCGTCTCATCGACTACCGATGGACCTGATGGGATCACACGACACTCGATCCGCAAATGTGGTTTACCGTTATCACTGATCCCGTAACAAGGTCTATTCCATCTATATACGGTAGAGTTATGCACTTGCAATGATCTAAGTTTAGGAACTTTGTTTTTCTTTATTTTCTTTAGAGAGTCCTCGTTTATATCGGCACTGATGAGAACTCTGAATCGAGCGAT
>CALDEN010000355.1 GCA_937942405.1 uncultured Saprospiraceae bacterium | reverse complement strand
TTCTATCTCGACGGTAAGGGCACTGAGACTTACACACTCAGGGAAGAGTGTACTCTGAGCTTCGACATAATAGCTGTAGGTGCCTGCGGTGGTTTCTGTAAATGTGTATGAGGTCGTCATACTTGCGATTTGGTCGGTTCTGGCAGGATCGCTATACCAGTTAGCCGTAGCATCTGGGCCGACCATCACCTGAAGGGTAACGGGGCTTTCATCTCCACATATGGCTGGAATGTTAGCTACGGTAGGTGGATCCACATCTGGACAATCACAGTTAGGAGGATTCAGGATGAGCTGATCTGCACATTGAGTGTCTGGATTTATGGCGTCTATGGTTACGGCATCTGCGATCGCTATGTCAGCTATACTCCAGTTACCTCCTCCTAAGTCATTGACGGTACCTGTGCTGGCAGTTATATTTCCATCCGTAGCACTTATGTTTACCGTATAGAAGTCTTGATCCATGCTGCATTCTATACTTGTAACGCTGATGCTTAAGCTCTCAAAAATTTCTAAGTCTAGTGAGGCTGTTGCCGAAGGGCATGAATTGTCAGAAGTTATACTATACTCGAGGGTGTAATTTCCGCCACTCACATTTGTAAAATCTACAGACATCGGATTAGAAACATCGATGCCAGATCCTGCTGGACTGGTCCATTGACCAGAGAAGTCGTCGACATTGGTCAAGTAGCTGAATAAATCTATCGAGCTTTCATCATTACAAAACATTCCGGTTCCATCATCTCCGGCATTAAATGGCTGATCTACTTGTATGGTAAAAAACTCAACGTCTTCGCAGAAAAATTCGTTTTCGGCATAGACGTAATAAACGGTTTCGACAGAGGGGCTTACCGTTGTATTATTTAACTGATTGGTGATGTTTGTAGGAAATGCCGAGTGGAAGGTGTAGGTAATGGCTGTACCATACAAATCTTCAATCAATAAATCCTGAAGATCATAACTCTCTCCTAAGCAGATCGTCACAACATCTGGCACTACAAAAATATCTGGTTCTATGCTGTTGGTCACTTGTTGAGTATGCTCTAAAAGCTCGCCAGTACATGGGTTCTCAAACGACCAGGTGTAGTCGATGATATTGTTGGTGATCGTTAATGTCGGGCTTACTGTTCCTGAGAGTTCACAAATACCGGTCTCGCTATTGGTATAATCTAGGTCTTCAGGAATGTAATCCGGATCACCACAATAGATGGTGATGTCTTGAGGAGTGTCCGTAAATACAGGGTTAGGAGCAGGGTTTACCGTTACCTGCTGCTCTGCAATGATCGTCCGATTACAGTCATCGATATGTACCCATGAGTAGGTAAGTGTTCCTCCACATGTATCGTAAAATCCAGTAGAGATGGCAGAGGCTGATCCTGATATTTCACATACTCCGGTTATGTTATTGTCAAAGTTTAGATCTGGGATCGTTGTGCTTACATCGTTGCAATCTACAGTAATATCTGCAGGGACATTTAAAAATTGTGCTTCAGGTGCTGGCTCGATGACGATAATCTGCTCCTCTTGTATCGTCCGATTACAGAAATCTGTAAACTCCCATGCTACAAATAATTCACCGCCACATAAGTCATAACTCCCTGTAACACTGGGCAGGCTTTGTCCAGATATATCACAGATTCCAGCTAGATTATTATCATATAAAAGGGGTTGTACCACACTAGCCGCATCTATACAACTGATGGTTACATCATCAGGTGGATTAATAAAACTTGCAGCTTCTGATGGCTCTACGACTACATTCTGCACATGGACGATCGTCCGATTACAGTCATCGGTAAATTGCCATGAGTAGGTAAGTAATCCGCCACACTCATCAGCTTGTCCAGTCTCATTTGCGGGGACACTACTTTCTATCAGACATTTGCCGATGTCTCCATTGCTGAAGTCCAGATCTCCTGCAGTATATGGTAAGTCACTACAGGATATGGTAATATCCACAGGAGGATCGATAAATTCCGCTTGGTCTGCTTCCAGTACGGTGTATTCTTGTTCGTGATTGATGGTACGTCCACATTCATCTGTAAATACCCAGCTGTAGACAACGACTCCTCCACAAGATTCAGTAGAACCTATCTGATCGGCAATTACGGAGCCTTCGATGGCACAAACTCCTGTGCCATTATTCGTATAATCCAAAGATGGCGGTGAGTCTGGAATATCGGAGCAGGCCACAGTAAGGTCTACCGGCAAATCCGTAAATGCAGCTGGTGGTGCAGGGTTTACAGTAATGATTTGCTCGTGGTCTATGGGTCTTCCACATGCATCCGTAAAAGTCCATGTTATGGAAAGCTCTCCTCCACACTCGTCTGTAGACCCGTTTTGGACAGCAGGGACACTTCCCGCAATGGCACAATCATCCACTAGATTATTATCGTAAAATAAGTCAGGGAAACTGGTAGGTATATCTGCACACTCTACCGTAATATCCGCTGGAGGGTTTATAAAGCTGGCAAGATCCGCTTCTTCTACGACGATGTTTTGAACATGCTGTATCGGTCTGCCACAGTCATCTACAAAATCCCAGGTAAACATAATGAGCCCTCCACATACGTCGGAGCTTCCTGAAATGGTGGCTGGTACAGATCCTGAGATTAGGCAGTTGTTTGTTTCATCATTGGTGTAACTTAAATCTGGTGCAGAGTCTGGTACAGATGCACAAGAAACAGTGATGTCTTGAGGGGGAGCGATAAAT
>CALDEN010000354.1 GCA_937942405.1 uncultured Saprospiraceae bacterium | reverse complement strand
GTTTAGATTAAAATGCTGGGTTTATGAATTGATAGCTCAAATGCAATTGAAGATCAGAATTCTGGTTCAATTTTAATTTCCGATTGAAATTTTCTAATTCATCCTGTCAAATTTTCTAATTCATCCTGTCAAACTGAACTCAGAATGCAATTTTTTAAGCCACTAAAATTTAATTTGAATTTTTCTCAAACCCTTATAGATGCTTCCATTGCTTTCTAGATTTTTTTCAACTCAGGTAGAAAGCTATTTTCAGCCATTATAGACGGCTGGATAAGTATACTGTATTATAGATTAAAACAATTCCTTTTAGCCTATAATTAATATTATGTTAAGTAGGAATATGCTGAATCCCCCAGTATATGGTGCATGGTAAGAAATTAGATTTGTTTAATACAATGAACGACGTTTATAAACTACTCCTGTATGTAGATTATTCCATTCAATATAAATACCTTGTTAGAGAAAATTTCAATTTCAAATCCATGAAAGCTTTAGTACTCAAAAAAGATTTTTCTCTAGAACTATCGGATATCCCGAAGCCCGTAATAGGCCCAAAGGAAGTTTTAATTCAATTGAAAGCGTCTGCGTTAAATCATAGAGAATTATGGATTCAGAAAGGATTGTATCCTGGGATGTCACTACCCTGCGTATTGGGAGCTGATGGAGCTGGTGTTGTTACAGAAGTCGGATCTAGTGTAAATCCTGAGTGGATCAGTAAAGAAGTCATAATCTATCCGGCCTATGATTGGGGTTCTAATGAAGACGCTCCTACTCGAAAATTCAGAGTATTGGGAATGCCAGACCCAGGCACCATTTCTGAATACATTAAAATACCTGAAGCCAATTTAGTCGAAAAACCGTCGTATTTATCCTTTGAACAGGCTGCAGCGATTCCTGTGGCCGGTCTTACTGCATGGAGAGCATTGGTTAAGCATGGACAGCTTACAGAGCATAAATCTGTACTTATTACAGGTATCGGTGGCGGCGTAGCTCAAGCAGGTTTAGGTTTAGCAAAAGCATTTAGGGCTAAAGTATATGTCACCAGTTCTAGTCAAACTAAAATAGATCAAGCCATTGCTCAAGGAGCATCTGGAGGTGTTTTATATACAGATCCTGATTGGAACATTCAGCTCAAAGAACTTTCAGGAGGAATCGATATTGTACTAGATAGCTCTCCTTCTCCGATCTTGGATGATTATTATAAGTTTTTAAACTATGGTGCTCGTATTGTCACCTATGGTTCTACAGGAGCTCCCAAGACTACCATTAATATCAGTAAATTCTTCTTGCGGCACATACAATTTATAGGTACAGCTATGGGGTCTGTGGCAGATTTTAAAGCTTTGATTCAATTTATGGAAAAGCATAAAATAAAACCCTCAATCCATGCCAGTTATCCATTAGGTCAAGCAATACAAGCGATGGATGCCTTAAGAGAAGGCAAGCAAATTGGGAAAATAGTGATCAATCATTCTAGTTAGAAATACATAGAATTATATAGAGTCGTAGAATATTGAGGCCTAGGAATCATTTGCCTTGAAATCAGTTTACCTCGGAATCGCATTGAGCAAATTCTGAGTATATACTTCTTGTGGATTACTAAATAAGGCCTCTGCATTATTACGTTCGACGATTTTTCCATGCTGCATGACCATGATGTTATCGCTGATGTGTTTTACTACGGATAAGTCATGAGAGATAAATATATAGCTCAGATCAAATTGAGTTTTGAGCTCACTCAGTAGGTTTAAAATCTGTGCTTGAACAGATACATCTAGTGCAGATACACACTCGTCACATATGATAAATTCGGGATTTAGCGATAGTGTTCTTGCGATACATATTCGTTGCCGTTGTCCACCTGAAAACTGATGTGGATATCGCTCGTAATGATCAGCAGATAATCCTACCGTTTCTAGTAGGTCTATGGTTTTTTGTTTACGTATATTTTTATTTTCATGCAGGTCATGAACGATCATGGGCTCCATAATGGCTGTGCCGATTTTCATTCTGGGATTTAGAGAAGCGTACGGATTTTGGAAAATGATTTGATAGTTTTTACGTAATGATTTCATTTCTCTTTTAGAGAGATTAAATACATTTTGTCCTTTATAAATGACCTCGCCATTCGTTGCTGGGATGAGATTTAAAATCGTTTTTCCTAGGGTAGACTTCCCACTTCCGGACTCTCCTACTAGTCCTAGCGTTTCTCCCTTTTTCATGGTAAAACTGACATCATTTACAGCATATGTCCATTCCTTCACATTTCCAAATAAGCCCTTGGTCTTCGGGTAATGTTTAGATAGATTTTTTACTTCTAGTAGTGTTTCGTTTTGATCTAATTTTTTAATTCTTGCCTCAAAATCCGACTTGCTGATCGTTCTGAATTTTGGGTTATTGACGATGTCGTCTGTACCCATAAAGTCCTCTATAGTAGGTAATCGATGCATACGTTTGTCGAGTGGAGGCCGACAAGCTATGAGGCCTTTGGTATAGGCATGTTTTGGTTGACTAAATATTTGTTCGGAGCTGCCTTGTTCTACAATTTTGCCCTTGTACATGACGATTACTCGATCTGCTATTTCTTTTATCACTCCTAGATCGTGAGAGATAAATATAGTCGCAGTTCCATATTCTTCTCGTATATCACTGAGTAATTTTATGATACTCTTTTGGACGGTGACATCTAGAGCTGTCGTCGGTTCGTCGGCGATGACTATTTTGGGATGACAGCTTAGAGCCATGGCGATCATAATACGCTGGATCTGACCACCTGATAACTGATGTGGGTAGGCATTATAGATCCTTTCAATATCAGGAAGCTCTACTTTTTTAAATAGATCGAGTACTTGATTTTTGGCCTCAGCCTTATCCACATCCTGATGTAATAAAATGGCTTCTCTTACTTGATGTCCACAGCGATGAGATGGATTGAGTGAGTTCATCGGATTCTGGAAAATCATCGAAATCTGATTTCCACGAATCTTAAGAAGCTCTTTTTCCTCAAGGGAAAGAATCTCTACGGGGCCTTGTTCAGAGTGGAATTGGATCGTGCCTGTAGGATAGTGTGCTGATTTAGTGAGCAATTGTAAGATCGATAGAGCCGTGACGGATTTTCCACTACCAGACTCCCCCACTATGCCTAATGTCTCCCCTTTCCGTAAGAAAAAGGATATTCCATCCACAGCAATGGTGTGACCTTGTTCCCCTTTGAAGTGGACACTTAGATTATCAATGTCTAGTATTTTATCAGTCTTGCTCATTTTGCCCTATAAAGCTATAATTTTACATTAGAGATTAGCGTAATAAGTAGTAGTTAATATCTTCTTAAGATAGCAGGATATTTATGTAACGCGTTCTATTCTCGACGTCTTCTATAAAAGTAAAGCCTTAGATCATGAAAGTAATTGGGAAAATTTGGAAATTTTTGGTGCTGTTGTTTATAATTCTTGTCGTTGCGGCAGTGTTGATTCCTTATATATATGAGGATAAGATAAAGGAAGCATTAAAAGATAGTATCAATGAATATGTCGATGCAGAAGTAGATTTTGAAGATGTGAGCCTCTCTGTATTCAAGGCGTTTCCCAATATAGCTCTGACAATTTCTGATTTTGAGATCCGAGGCAAAGATCAATTTAAAGATATCACATTGGTAAAAGCGGCTGATATCCAGTTGAATGCGGATCTCTCTACCGTAATTAATCAAGATGTCCCATTGAGAATTAGTTCGTTTTCAATCGATGATGCAGATATAAATGTAATCATTGATAAAAAAGGAAGAGCCAATTATGACATTTATGAATCTACCAGCTCTGATGAAGAAGCTTCTGATTTTGAAATCCAACTAGAAAGCTATGCCATTACCAATACAGATATCAGCTATATCGATCAATTGGGTGATACTCGACTGACGATAACGGATCTAAATCACACAGGAGATGGAAACTTCACTTCAGATGTGTTTGATCTAAATACAAATACTACGATAGAAGCGATAAATATGAGTGATGGGAATATGCCCTATCTCAGTAATGTCAGCCTCAAAGGAACCAATAAGATCATCGTAAACAATACTAAGAATACCTATACATTTCAGGAAAACGAGATCCGTTTAAATGCTCTAGATTTAGAAATAGATGGTGCAGTAGGTTTGTCTGATGATATGAAAGTAAATGTGAAGCTAAGAGCTCCTGATGCCAGTTTTGGTGAATTTATCTCTCTCCTACCGAGTACGTATAAAGAAGATGTCCAAAGTCTCAATTCCAAAGGTGCTGTCGACATACAAGGAAATATAAAAGGAATCTATAATGCAGACAAAGACCGTATGCCGGCTTAT